>NZ_FLQY01000388.1 GCF_900089945.1 Candidatus Propionivibrio aalborgensis
AGCGGTTCTTCGAAATCATGGGCGACGTGCTTGTAGAATTCCTTGTACTGCTCATCGCTGATTTCCGACTTGGGCCGCGCCCACAAAGCGGAAGCCTGATTGATGGTTTCATCCTCGTCGGTTTTCGACAGTGAACTCGCCCTCGCCCGCCGATTCCCATCGAACAGCCTGATTGGATTCCAGTCCGGCGCGTCGCGAGATCACGCTCAGTTCCGTATCGCTGCCCGACTCGCCACCATACAGCGCGGCATTGTTCAGCGCCTCGAAACGCAGTCTGTCGCAGGCATCGGAGGCGTTGGAGATGAGCTCTCGCAGGAATATTTCCTTGTTGCTGTACAGCGAGTGGATCATCAAATTCAACAGCTGTTTGACTTCGGCCTGAAAGCCGAGGGTCTCCTTGTTGGCGCCCATTGAAAACTCCTTGGAAATTGTAGAAATATCGAAATCTCGGATTGAACGGGACTGAATCGCGGATTCAACCATTCAATCAGAAAAAACCTGACGTATCTGGCGATGGGTGCCTAGCTTGGGGCATACCGGCCAATTTCAAGCCCTGGTGGAAAAGAGATGTCGAGGACGCAAGCGCGGTGATCAAGCTCTTTCGATACGATTGCGTCCGGCATGCTTGGCCCGATAAAGCGCATCGTCGGCGCGCGCCAGGAGACTGTCCAGATTGTCACCGGCTTGCAACCGCGAGGCGCCGATGCTGACCGTAAATCTGATCGACGGACCATCGTGGAATACAAAGCTGGATTTCTCTACCGCCTCCCGCAATCGCTCGGCAATCTGCAATCCGGCTTCGATCGAGGTTTCCGGCAACACCACAGCGAATTCTTCACCGCCAATTCGGCCCAGCAAATCGAATGCGCGGGTTTCCTTGCCGAGTACTCGGGAAAAAACGCGCAAAGCCTCGTCACCGGTGGCGTGTCCATGACGATCATTGATCTGCTTGAACAGATCGATATCGATCATCAGGACCACCAGCTCACGATTGAATCGACCCGCACGCCGCAACTCGACTTCTGCGTTATCCAAGAAATGCGCGCGATTGCTCAGATCGGTCAGTTGATCGGTCGTTGCCAGCCGCTGCAGTTCAGTAATCTGCTGCCAGCGTTCAACGGCGACTGAAGCCATCCGCGTGGCGTGGGTGATGACCATCAAATCGTTATAATCGGGCCGTTTCGTATGGGGATAAGAAATAGCGAACGTACCCAGCACCTTGCGTGCAGCGGAGAAAAATGGCGTCGACCAGCACGCCCGCCAATTGTATTGCTTGGCGAAATCCAGCCGATCAGCCCACAGCGGGCTGTTGGCGATATCCTCAACGATCACCTGTTCGCCAAGGAAAGCAGCGGCACCGCAGGAACCCGCCGAAGGCCCGATGGAAACGCGATCTACGGCTAGCGCATAGGTTTCCGGCAAGCTCGGCGCGGCGGCGTGCCGCAGGTGCTGGCCATCGGCATCGAGCAGCAGGATAGAGCACGACGAGCCGGGCAAATGCGTTTCCATGCGCCGGCACAGGGTCTCAAGCACGACGGTCAGTTCACTACCTCCGGCAATCAGTTCCAGCACATGGTGGCTGCTGACCATCAAGGCGTCGGCCCGCTTCCAGTCGGTCACATCCATTGACGCACCAATCAGCAATTCAGCGCCATCGACCTGAACCAGGCACTTGCGGGCCAGCAAGGTACGCCCATCGTCGAGCAACTCTTCGCGAACCAGAGTCTGATTGGCCGAGCGGACCCTCGCGTCGTCGGCGAGCAAACGCTTGGCGACTTCAGGGGGAAACAACTCGTCATCGGTGCGTCCGATAATTTCGGCGAGGGGCCGGCCTGTTGTCTTTGCGGACATTTCGTTGGCGATGATCAATCGGCCCTTTTCGTCCTTGACGAAAACGTTGATCGGCAGGGCGTTGAGAATGGCATCGGTCAAACTCACCTGACGGGCAATCTCACGTTGAGACTGCAGGAGTCTCTCGGTCTGCAGCTCAAGCTCGGGGAGAAGACCGTTGACGTATTCGTGCTCAACGGTATCGAAAAGGTCGCGAAAGGTCAGCAGGCCGATCGGCATTTGCCGATCATCCATCAGACCGAGATGACGGATATGATTCTGAATGAATACATCGCGTGCCTGAAGCAGCGTGGCATCGTGGCGAATCGTCACCAGCGGGAAACTGGCCAATTCACCTGCGTTCGCCTCTATCTTCTGCTGACTCAGTGCACCGACTACATCGCGCTTGGTAATAATTCCGTAGTGCTCGCCGGAACGGACGATCACGGCATCCAGATTACGCTCCAGCATCAATTGACGAACCTCACCGAAGGAGGTGTCCATTTCCACGCAATTGGGAGGTTCCTGAATCAGCGAGCCTACAATGCGCGCGCGCATAAAAAAAGCGACGCCCTGGCTACGAACCACGTCAGTTTGTGAAATGATTCCCTTATGGTGACCTTGGTCATCATTGACCAGAAAATGCCGAACTCCAGCCAGGCGAAAATGGCGGGTGGCTTCGCCCAGAGTCGTTTGTGCGGGGATGCTCTGCACCGGAGTGCTCATGAAGGTCGACACGGGTTGATCAAGGTCTGCGGTGGAATGCCAGGCGCCCGACAGGGCGTCCGATTCGGTCCAGATACCCACCGGCCTGCCTTCGTCTACCACGACAATCGAGCCACAACCTGCCTCGCACATGCGCTTAGACGCCTCGCGTACCGACATTGACGGGGCACATTCGAGCAGATCCCGCTTCATGATCCTTTCAACCGGAAAATCAACGCTCATGGTTCGATACTCCGATAGTCAATTTCCAGCACCTCTACCTCCCGCCAACCCGAAGGACACCTGAAACGCACTCTTGCGCCTTCCTGCGCACCGAGCAGTGCACGCGCCAACGGCGATACCCAGCTGATTCTTCCGCGCAGGGAATCGGTCTCGTCGACACCGACAATTTGATAGACCTGCTCAGGTCCAAGCTCCTCACTGAGGGTGACCGTGGCGCCGAAGAACACCTGATCAGCATTTTCACGGCGGGTCGGATCGACGACCTCAGATAAGTCAAGCCGCTTGGTCAAGAAACGAATACGTCGATCGATCTCGCGCAAGCGCCGCTTGCCATAGATGTAGTCGCCATTCTCCGAACGATCACCGTTTGACGCAGCCCAATGTATAACCTCTACGAGTTGCGGACGTTCGGTACGCAACAGATGATCAAGTTCTTCCTTGATTCGCGCATACCCACCCGGCGTGATGTAGTTGCGAGTTCCTTGGGGAAGCTCCGGCACGGACCCAAATTCGTCTTCATCATCGCCGTCAGTTTCACTGACAAACGCCTTGCTCATGAAATTGCGCCAGCAAGTCTGATAGAAACGGCACCAGGACTATGGCCAGCGCCGTATTGAACAGCATCAATGCTTCAATAACCGATGTTGAACGCCTCAACATCAACCCGTATGGTATCGCGCCCCAATGCCAGGGCCGTGTAACGCGCAAACAGCGTAGCCCATTCCTTGGCGTCGATAAAGCGCCGTTCGCTGGCATAACGCGCAATGTTGAGTATCTTGTCAATAATCAATACCTTGCCCATCGGGTTGCTGGCTTCGCACTGCAGGTCGGCGAACTCCTTGTCGAACCAGCGACGGGCCTCCTCCGGCGTGCCTTCAGCCAGCTCAGCCTGGGAAAACTTGTATTGGTATTGCCTATCCTTACCAAAGGAAACAGTTACGTGATAAAGCATTTGCCTTCTCCATCCTGGGCCAGGAATATCAAGATTCCCGTCTATTCTATTCGCAAAACCCCCAAAAGCCGCAAGCCCTGAATCAATGGAATAGTGTAGAACGAATCCCGAACCTTCGCATCTTGATCGCATTCATATGGAACGCACCCTCCCTCGCCGTTGTTTTTTCTCGAGGGTACGCCTACCATACCACTTGACAACCCCCAACCCGAACCCGCCACGCCCGTCCTACTGGATGCCTGTTGTATGCATTGTATGGTGGTAACGTGGTTACGGATGGAAAGATGGTTGGATTTAGATGCAGCGATTGTCAATTCTCGGATATTCGAATGATGCTGACTGAAGAGGAATCACGCCATACCCGCGCCACCTTGAATGAGCTTCAAGTGGAACACCGCGACCTCAACCTGGTCATTGAACACCTGGTCAGCACGCCGCTACCCGAGCAGGACCAATTATTGATACATCGGCTGAAGAAACGGAAATTACTGCTCAAGGACAAGATTTACCACCTTGAAAGCTTGCTGGTGCCCGACATCGAGGCTTGAAACCTTCAACCCGCTCAAACCGGCTTGACCTGACAACGATACAGCCCACGAAACGACTTGTGCTTATGCCAACGGCGACGAATCGCTACTATTCTGCCAACGGCCCCTGAATCACCCATGGCTCAAAATTCAATCGAAGTCAGCGAAGAAGGCGGCGTTCGCTACCTGCATTTCGGCAGTGACTGGGTACAAGGCGCGATGCGCATCCAGCGCCCCAATGCCCTCGAACTACCCTATACACGCGACATGATGGCCGGCCTGCTGCTACGCGCCGCGCCGTGGCCTAAAAACGCGCTCCTGATCGGCCTTGGCTCCGGTTCGCTGGCCAAGTACATTTACCATAGGTTGCCCGATACTCAAATCACGGTCATCGAAATCGACCCACAGATCAAGATTATTGCCCACCAGCACTTCAAACTGCCCGACGACCCGGCGCGACTGCGTGTCATCATCGGTGACGGCGCGACATACGTGCTGGAAGACGTAGAGGAATTCGACTACATCCTCGTCGACGGATTTGACAAGAGTGGCAGCGCGGGTGCGCTTGACACGCTTTCCTTCTACCAGGCTTGCCGCGCACATCTGACAGCGGAAGGCTTGCTGGCAGTCAACCTTCTCGGCCGTAGCCGGGGATTCCAGGCCAGCGCAGAGCGTATCGCCAAAGCGTTCGATGGTCGTTCACTGGTTTTTCCTTCGTGCAGCAGTGGCAATACTATCGCCTTTGCCACAGCCGGCAATACCGTTGATGTCACACTCGATGACCTGATCAAACGCGCAAATCACGTCGACAAGACAACCGGCCTGAACCTGAAGCCGACGATCCCAAGACTTCAAATCGATAACAAACTGATGCAGGATCGGCTGGTCATCTGAGCGCCCAATCAGCCTTTCCGTCAGCCAGCGTTATCACGTAATCAGCCATGGCCTGCACGACGCTTTTGACTTCGCCAACGGCACCCGCCAGTTCAAAGCTGACCTGCGGGTTTTGTTCGCGCAATTCATCGATCAACTGAGGCAAATCGTGTTTGAGGTGCCCCCCCTGGGCAATAAACATCGGCAGCACGATGAGGCGGCGATAGTCCTCGGCAAGCAGAATTTGGGCACAATCACGCAAGGTCGGCGTCATGAACTCCAGGAAAGCAAGCTCGACTCGCAGTTCGGGAGCCTGCGCGTGCACCGCAGCGCAAACACGGCGCATCGGCGACGCCCACTCGGGGTCTCTTGCGCCGTGGGCAAAAAGGATCAGTGCAGTTTTTGGCATGACCCGGTCATTATCGCATCAACATCATCAGCAATACCAGATTGAGAGCAAGGGACACACCGGCGATGATGCGCCAGGTCAACACGGGATTTCGCATGGCCAAGGGCGTGACTCGTGGCCGGCTCACGGGTCGGTTTGCGCCACGTTCGAGCGCCAGAAGGAACTCCTCGGCGGTTTCAAAACGCTGCCTCGAATCCTTAGACACCGATTTCAGCAAAACGTTTTCCAGCCAGCCGGGAATGTCCGGGCGGAAGCGCGTAGGCACCACCGGTTCACCGAATTTTGGATGCTGGAACGGTTCGACCTCACCGTAGGGATACTTGCGCGTCAGCAAGTGATACAGCGTCACGCCGGCTGCATAGAGGTCGTGAGCGGCCACGGCTTCCTCGCCTGAAAACAGCTCGGGCGCCATGAAGCTGGGTGTTCCCGGATTGCCCGCATTTGCCTCATCCTCGGACAGGCTGACAGCAACGCCCAAGTCGAGGATACGCAGGTTGCCGTCACGGCCGATATGGATGTTCGCCGGCTTGATGTCGCGGTGAACGATGTCCAGGCGATGCAGGCTGGAAAGCCCTTTCAGCAGACAGACGCCGTGCCGTACGCAGTCCGCCACGGTGAAGTGCAGGTCGGTATCGAGCATGCGCTGCAGCGTCGCACCTTCGTGCCAGGTTTGCAGGTAATAGAGGCAACTGCGCCCTTCCGCAGGCACGATCTGAGCGAAGAACGGCGACAGGACGCGGCGCGCGCGCCACTCTTCCATGATGAGCGCGCGGATTTCATCGGCATCGTCTGCCCTTTCCGGGCGCAATGTCTTCATCACGCGTACTTGTCCGGAGTCTTGGTCGGTCACACGATAAAGCAGGGTGGCGCGCGAATCGTGCAAGACCTCCTCGATACGCAGGCCGTCAAATTCCTGTCCCGGTTTGAAACGTGGCGGAAGCGGCAATCGTGCCGAACCTTCCAGTGAATCGCGCAGGTTTTGTTGTGGCAGTCTTTCGATCCGAATGACCACGGCACTGGCATTGTCCTGCCCATCGGCTGCCACAGCCAAACTGGTCAGCGACGCCGCCGCCTGTTGTGCGTCGGGATGGGCGAGCAGCGTGTCGCGGATACGCTCGTCTCCGAGAACGCCCCAGACTCCATCCGTACAAAGCAGGAAGCAATCGCCCTCAATCAGTTCGCCGTCGACAAAATCAAGATGGAACCGCCGATCAAGACCCACCGCGCGCGACAACACATTCTTCAGTTCCGGGTGCTCCCAGACATGGTCGACGGTGAGTTGCGCCATTGCGCCGTCGCGCAACAGGTAGGCCCGCGAATCACCAACGTGCGCACAGACGTAGCGCCGCCCGCGAAGCACCAGCACGCTCAGGGTGGTGGCCATGCCGGCCAGTTCAGGTTGACGACCGGCCTCGGCCATCACCCAGCGGTTGAGGGGAACAATTACCTTTTCCAGCGCGTGCGGCACGCTCCAGGTATCAGGCGTCGCGTAGTAATCGGAGAGCAGGCCGCGCACCGTGTATTCGGCTGCTTCGCGCCCCCCCTTGTGACCACCGACACCGTCGGCGACTGCGGCGATCAGTCCCTTATTCTCCAGCTCGACGCCTTCCGGCGTGACGACACCGCAGAAGTCTTCATTCCGTTTGCGTGGGCCGGTAAGCGATGAATGACCGAGGCTGACGGATAGCGGCATTAGCTGTTCATGTGCCCCGCATTGAAAGAGTTCTATATTCTAGCAGTGGTCAGGTGCGCAGCGCCCCATGTCGTTCTCCAGCGTGTCTTTACCCCGGTCAGTCCAGCCAGAGCCAGAACTGCCAATGCAGCAAAAATCAGGAAGCCGATCTGATAGCTGCCCGTAGCCTGCTTGGCGAAGCCGAGCGACGATGCCAGGTAGAAGCCCCCTACCCCCCCGGCCATCCCCACCAGGCCGGTCATCACACCAATCTCCTTGCGAAAACGCTGCGGCACAAGCTGGAACACCGCGCCATTGCCCATACCGAGGGCCAGCATGGCGCAGACGAAGGCAGCAAGCGCCATCCAGGCCTGTGGCAAGCCAACGCTGACAATGGCCAGGAAAATTGCCGCCACCACATACATCACGGAGAGACTCTTAATGCCGCCGATCCGGTCAGCGACGTTACCGCCAATCGGTCGTACCAGCGAACCGGCAAAAACACAGGCAGCGGTGAAGAAGCCGGCCATCCTGGCGTCCAGGCCGTACTGGGTGTTGAAATAAATGGTCAGCGACGAGGCCAGACCGACGAAGCCGCCGAAGGTAACCGAATAGAAGAACATGAACCACCATGAATCCTTGTCTTTCAGCACGTTCATGTATTCGGCAAAAGATTTCGGTGGCGGACACTCGGGAGCATCCTTGGCGACTATCACGTAAAAGACAAAAACCAGGACCAGCGGGATCAAAGCCAGACCAAAGACATTGGTCCAGCCATACGCCATGGCAAGGCTTGGCGCAATCAGTGCGGCAATTGCGGTTCCAGAATTGCCAGCGCCTGCAATGCCCAGTGCCGTGCCTTGATGTTCCGGAGGATACCAGCGTGAAGCGAGCGGCAGGGCTACTGCAAATGAGGCGCCGGCGAAGCCGAGGAACACACCCAGCACAAGCGCCTGTTGATAGCTGTGAACGCCGAATTGCCACGCGACAAACAGCGAGGCGATCACGATCACCTGGCCAATGGCGCCCGCCATCTTCGGTTTGAGATGATCGACAAGAAGTCCCATGACGATTCGCAGGATGGCGCCAGACAACACCGGTGTAGCCACCATCAGGCCCTTTTGCGCATGCGTCAGCGCGAGATCCCTAGCGATCTCGATGCCGAGAGGGCCGAGCATGACCCAGACCATGAAGGCCAGATCGAAGTAAAGAAAAGCGGCAAGTAGCGTCGGGCGATGCCCGGCCTGCCAGAAGGATTTATCAGCACGCATTCTCAGTTTCCATCGGTTGCTTCAAATTTCAAGAAAGACGGCATTGCCGTCGACGCGGGTTGGGTATCGACGCACGCAGCCGACATCCGGCGCAACCACTTCCCCGGAATCGAGATGCAGCTTCCAGCT
Organism: Candidatus Propionivibrio aalborgensis; assembly: GCF_900089945.1. Classification (GTDB taxonomy): domain Bacteria; phylum Pseudomonadota; class Gammaproteobacteria; order Burkholderiales; family Rhodocyclaceae; genus Propionivibrio; species Propionivibrio aalborgensis. The sequence goes on from NZ_FLQY01000388.1 coordinate 8,612, forward strand.
GTGCAACGGGCAGGTAACCTGAGTGCCATGCACTATCCCTTGAGAAAGCGGTCCACCTTTATGCGGGCACTTGTCGCGCAGTGCGAAAACTTCGTCGCTCGACGTGCGAAATACGGCGATCTCGCCCTCTGCCGATTTCACGACACGCGACCCGAGTTTCGGGATGTCCTCAATATTGCAAATCATTTTCCAGTCAGCCATTCATTGCTCCGTTGTCTTCAACAATACGCTCGGCATTTCTGTCTCGCCTTCAAACGCTCAGCATTTCATATTCCTGTTTTGCCACCCCGGCAACGCGTTCCGCCCATGGATCCTTGGCGTCCTTAAGCTCGGCCAGCAGGCGGGCATAGAGCGCCTTGCGGTTATCGTCGTCTTCGACAACCTTGCTCTTGGTGTGATCAAGACCCACTCGCTCGAGGTAGTGACAGGTCCGCTCCAGGTAAAAACCTTCTTCCCGGTAGAGTTGCAGGAAGGCGCCGGCGTACTCCATCACTTCCTCGTCGTTCTTCACCTTGACGAAGAACTGTGCGACCTCGGTCTTGATGCCCCCGTTGCCACCGACATACAACTCGTAGCCTGAATCCACGCCGATCACGCCGACATCCTTGATGCCGGCCTCGGCGCAATTGCGCGGACAGCCAGAGACAGCGAGCTTGACCTTGTGCGGCGCATACATGTCGAACAGCATCTTTTCCAGCTTGACGCCCATGTTCATCGCCAGTTGCGTACCGAAGCGGCAATGCTCCATACCGACGCAGGTTTTCACTGTACGGATCGACTTGCCATAGGCATGCCCTGAAGGCATGTCGAGATCCTTCCATACACTGATCAGATCCTCCTTCTTGATGCCAAGCAGATCGATCCGTTGGCCTCCGGTCACCTTGATCGTTGGCACCTGATATTTTTCGGCGACATCGGCAATACGCCGCAGCTCGGCCGAAGTGGTCAGCCCGCCCCACATGCGCGGCACCACCGAGAAGGTGCCGTCCTTTTGAATGTTGGCATGCGCGCGTTCATTGATGTAACGCGAACGCGGATCATCCCTTGCCTCCTTCGGCCAAGTCGAGATCAGGTAGTAATTGAGCGCCGGCCGGCATTTGTCGCAACCGTCGGGCGTCTTCCACTCCATGAAGTGCATGATGTCGGCGATCTTGATCAGGTGCTGCTGACGGATCGTGTCGCGCACTTCTTGATGGGAGTGGTCGGTACAACCACACACTGGCTTCCTGTTCGACGCAGCTGGCGTGTAGGCACCACCGATGGTCGCCGAAAGAATCTGCTCGCAAAGGTTGGCACAGGAACCGCAAGACGACGACGCTTTGGTGTGCTTCTTGATATCGTCGAGCGTAAACAGCCCTTTCTCTTTGATCGCCTTGACGATAGTGCCTTTGGTGATTCCGTTGCAGCCGCAAACCTCTGCGCTGTCGGCCATTGCGGCTGCCTTGCTGTGTCCTTGATGGCCGACATCGCCGACATGGGACTGGCCGAACATCAGATGATCGCGGATTTCGTGAATATCCTGGCCGTCGCGCAACATCTGAAAATACCACGGACCATCCGCCGTATCACCATAGAGCACGCCACCTACCAGTTTGTTGTCCTTGATTACAAGTTTCTTGTAGACACCGCCCATAGCGTCGTTGAGGACAATTTCCTCGGTATCCGAACTTCCCGTAAAGTCGCCGGCGGAGAACAGGTCAATGCCCGTAACTTTCAGCTTGGTCGAAGTGACCGAGCCGGTATACCGGCCAATGCCGAAGTTGGCCAGATGGTTCGCCGCCACCTTACCCTGCTCGAAAAGCGGCGCCACCAGACCGTAAGCCACACCCCGGTGCGCCACACACTCACCCACGGCGTATATCTTCGGGTCATAGGTTTGCAAAGTGTCATTGACCACAATGCCGCGATTGCAGTAGATGCCAGCCGACTCGGCCAAAGCCGTATTCGGGCGTATGCCGACAGCCATAACCACCAGGTCTGCCGGAATCTGCATGCCATCCTTGAACCGAACCGCAGCCACGCGCCCGCTTTCGCCGGCGATCAGAGCCTCCGTCATCTTGTCCAGAAGGAATTTCAGCCCACGGTCTTCAAGCGACTTCTGCAACATCTTTCCAGCCGTTTCGTCAAGCTGGCGCTCAAGCAACCACCCGGCGGCGTGCACCACAGTGACATCCATGCCGCGCAACTTAAGGCCGTTGGCCGCCTCCAGACCGAGCAGGCCGCCGCCGATGACCACTGCGTGTTGGTACAGTTTCGCCGCTTCGATCATTTCATCCGTATCCTTGATGTCGCGATACGAAATGACACCCGGCAACTGATTGCCCGGAACAGGCAACATGAAAGGTGTTGATCCGGTAGCCAACAACAATCGGTCGTAAGACTCTTCCGTGCCGTCCTCGGCAATGACCTTGCGCTTCAAACGATCGATTCGTGAAACGGTTTTACCGGTATGCAGCTTGATATTGTTATCGGCGTACCATGAGTGATCGTTCAGAATGATGTCCTGTACCGTCATCTCGCCGGCCAGCACCGGTGAAAGCAGTATGCGGTTGTAATTGGGATGCGGCTCGGCGCCGAAGACGGTGATGTCGTAGTGGTCGGGTGAAATCTTCAACAGCTCTTCAAGCGTACGCACGCCTGCCATGCCATTGCCAACCATCACCAGTTTGGGCTTGCTCATGTTCTCGACTCCAGTAAATGCCTCTTGTTGAAGCACTTACCGCAATCCTCGTGCCAGACATTCTGTTTATTGATTTATAAGTGTATTTGCTGGAATGCAGGCCTACCTCCCGGCACGATTGCACTGTTTCAGTGCGACAGCGCACACCACAATCTCAGGATTGGTGCATGACGAGTCCGTGCTTGGAAAAGAGGGAGTGACATGCAGCCCGGCCGCCGTGCTCTCACGTGCCTGACAGGGCCCTGAAGTGGGCGCTACCATCGGCATGAGCTATCAGTTGAGGAAGCGCGTTGCGGCGTCCAGATCGTTGTATGTCGTGCTCCGATAAAGTGCGGAAACGAATTTTTGCCAGACGACGTCAGGTTCGCCCAAACGAAAACCATAGAAGCCATTGAAGCCATTCTCGTTTTCGCGCAATGCCAAAGCACGGAAATGCGCGACATCGGAGCGACCTACCTGAACGGTCAGGTCACACCAGGTATTAAGGGGCAGTGGATCGCGTGCGCGTGCCTGCAGGCCGTAGCGAGAAACTTCAATCACCTCCATCACGATTTCCTGCCGCTCATCGGATGTGGCAACGACGATACGTGCCGGACATCTCACCGAGAAACGCTGGTGACGCCGAATCGGAATAACTTCAGCACTGTCGGGAAGAGCAGGCAGAATCTTCCAGTACGCCGGCAGATCGTAAATGGAATGGAGTAAGGCCTTCTGCCTTTCGTTCAGGTTTTCGAAGGTTTTTGTCTGCACATTGAAGAAGTGATCAAGAAGCTCTGGTGTCAGTACCGGATCGTTGGTCGTAAAGAAACGTCGACTGGGAAACTGGATGTTGGGCATTTTGACTTGCGTGAAGTAAGCATAGAGATTGCGGTGCGGCGGCTTCGAAGCATAGTGCTCGCGAAAAGTGTCGAGTACTTCCTTTAAGTCCACGGTGGCGCCAATCGCCGGGGCGCCATTCACGAAGTCGTACTTTTCGACCATGGTTGCCGTCAGCCGCTTGAAGAACAGCAAGGACTCGTACATCTCGATATGGCTTGGATTGACCGCTATGACCAAGTGCCGGGTATCGAAAAAAGTCGTGCAGTACTCGTACATGAATTTCATCAGCGGGAAAAGGATGCTGCCACCTGTCTTGCGAAACTTGCGGTGAACAGCAAGTGCCGACACCTCGGCGATGAATCCTTCTTTTTGCCGCAAGGGTGTGAGATCGAAGATGGTTTGTAACGGAACGCCCAATGCGCTTTCGCGAACCAGCGAGATCGTCCCGACCACCTCTCCGTCGTACTTGGCGCAAAGCGTGGTTGTGGTCGGCAGGGCATGGTAGATCGTCACGCGCATGCCCGACGGGTCGGGCTTCATGAAGCCACTATCGACGTAGGCATCGTGCAAAACCGAGAAGCAGGCTTCAAGCTCCTCTTTGGTTTCGGCGATTTTCAATACCAGTCGTTTGCTGGGAGCAGGATTGCAATCTGCAAAAGAACGGAAAACAGCAAAGCGCTGATTGCGCGGCAACCAGGAAATCAGTTTTCTTATCGACACATGAAGGAGTTTTCGCAAACGCGAACGAAACTTCTTAAGCATTGCATCCCTCTCCGGCGGCACTATTGTTTTTTTAACTGCTGGCCTACTTCGAATTGAGTCGGCCATGATGGAGTGTGCGCTTATGGGAGTTGCAAGGCAAGGCGCGGCTACCAAGCAGAATTCTGTACCCTCAAACCGGATAGGGCACCTGATGCGTTGCCACGTCCGTTTCACGAATCCAGACCATTACAAGTATCAATCCGATCAGCGCAAAAATCGAACTCAAGGCAAAGGTCAGTTCGCCACCCAGATGATCCCATGTCCATCCGCTGATCAAACCACCGACCAGGCCACCTGCTCCGAAGGTCAGGCTTGAATACAGTGCCTGGCCGCGCGAACGGGTGCGCCCAAGAAACCAGCGATTGACCACCGTGATTGCCGCCGCATGGAACGAGCCGAAAGTCAGGCCGTGGAGTACTTGTGCAAAGACAAGCACGAACGGCTGCTCCACACCCCAGCCGATCATCATGAAACGCACCACGGCAGCGGAAAAACTCAACAGCAGAATTGTGCGCAGGCTGAAGACCCGCAACAATCGCGACATGTAGAAGAAGACCGCGATTTCGGCGAGCACACCCAGCGACCATAGGCCCCCGACTACCGATTTGCTGTAGCCGTGATCGGACAGGAAGATCGAGTAGAAGACGTACAGCGCCCCATGCGCAGCAGACATTGAAAAGCAGGCGGAGAACAGCGCCACCACGCGTCTCTGACGGAGTATTTCCAAAACCGGAGGATGATCGGCATGATGCAGAGCTGGCTCTGCCTCGGGTATCGCGACGGCGTACAGAAGCGTCCCGGCCAACGCAAACACGATCAGCCAGAGCACGCTTGGAAGCTTCACATGATCCAGCAAGGCACCAGCGCCCATGACGGCGACGATGAAACCAATGGATCCCCATATTCGGATCCGGCTATAGCGTTCCGGATTTTCCCGCAGATGCTCAAAAGTCAGCGTTTCAACCAGCGGAAGCGTTGCCGACCAGAAAAAGGACAGGACAGCCATTGCCACCAGAATCGCCTCGAAACTGCGAATATGGAAGAAGGACGCAGACGCCATCAGCGCGATCAAGCCAGCCAGGCGAATGATCGGCACCCGCGACACGAAGCGGTCCGCCAGAGTGCCCCAGAGATACGGACCGAAGAGTCGCATCAACTGCATCTGCGACATCAGAACGCTGATGTCCCAGGCCGAAAACGAAAGGGTTTGAAGATACAGCCCGAAGTAGGGCAGAAAAACGCCGATGAAGGCGAAGTAGAAGAAGTAAAAGCCGGAAAGACGCCAGTAGGGGATGCGATGCATCCGGCGATTTTACCGGACGCATCGGCCAGGGCCTAAGTTCAGTTGCTGTCCTTGTGTGCAACCAGGATCTGATAAACCTTGTCCTTGAGCAACACGCGTACTTTCTTCATTTCTTCGATCGTGAAATCGTCAACCGGGATGTCCTCTTCCTCCAGGCGCTCCACTTCACTTGTCAGGCTATCGTACTCGTCGAATATTTTGCTGAAACTACTATCAGTCTTTCTCAATGCTTGCATTACTTCCAGATACTCGGGGAACTCGCGGTGAAGCTCGTGATGCTCAACTTGCATGATCGTGCCCTCTCACTGATCCTGGCTTACCCACATCACAGCCAGAGTGGTTGAAAAATGACAGGCCTGACGGCTTGCCCGACTACTTTATCATCTCCCGGACCGACTGTTTAGCCCCCGACGCAAAGCCTTCGACAGCGCTCAAATACGCGGCGTGGCGCACACCACATCACCGCATTGCGCACGCTGGCGCAAGGCATGATCCATCAGCACCAGAGCCAGCATGGCCTCGGCAATTGGCGTCGCACGGATGCCGACGCAGGGGTCGTGACGACCATGCGTCTCGATGATCACCGACTCGCCCGCCAGATTCACCGTGCGCCGCGGCAAACGAATGCTGGAAGTCGGCTTGATCGCCATGCTCACCAGAATGTCCTGGCCGGTGGAGATGCCGCCAACTATGCCGCCAGCGTTGTTGGAGAGAAATCCCTGCGGTGTCATTTCGTCGCCGTGCTCGCTGCCCTTCTGTTCGATACTGGAAAACCCGGCACCGATCTCGACGCCCTTGACTGCGTTGATTCCCATCATCGCATACGCAATTTCAGCATCAAGCCGGTCGTAAACCGGCTCACCCCAACCTGGAGGGACACCGCTCGCGGCGACGTCTATCCGCGCCCCGACCGAATCACCCGATTTGCGCAGGGCGTCCATGAAATTCTCAAGTTGAGCAACGATTTCCGCATTCGGCGCGAAGAACGGATTGCAGTCAATCTGAGCGGCATCGGCAAAAGGGATCTCGATCGGCCCAAGCTGACTCATCCAGCCCTGAATCGTTACGCCGAAACGTTCATTCAGCCATTTCCTGGCGATCGCCCCGGCCGCCACGCGCACCGCTGTTTCGCGCGCAGACGAACGGCCGCCGCCACGATAATCGCGAAAGCCGTACTTCTGCGTGTAGGCGTAGTCGGCATGCCCCGGACGAAAACTTTCGGCGATATTGCCGTAATCCCTGCTTCGCTGATCCTCATTGCGGATCAGCAGACCGATTGGCGTACCGGTCGTTCTCCCTTCAAAGACGCCGGAAAGGATTTCCACGGTATCCGGCTCACGACGCTGTGTCACATGACGCGAAGTACCGGGCTTGCGACGGTCGAGTTGAGCCTGAATTTCAGCTTCGCACAGTTCCATCCCCGGCGGGCAGCCATCAACGACGCAGCCGATAGCCGGCCCGTGCGATTCCCCGAAGGAAGTCACCGTAAATAAAGTGCCAAGCGTGTTACCGGACATGGGCTTCTCGGGAGCGATAGAATGGAAGGGAACAGGAGAAAGTCTAACATAGCCACGACTGCCAACCGCCCAGATACCCCTTTTCCAGGCAACGACCGAAACCATGTCCGTCAAGCCGAAACAACCCGCCAGGCCGGCCCCCAAACCCAAGGCGGAACAGTGCCGCCCACCCGAACCGAATCCGTTACGGCAGGCGGATAACCGCTGGCAACGGACGGTGCGTTATGGCTGGGACAAAGGCGGCTCGCATGGCGGACGAAAGTAGGCCAGGCAGGCGACCAACAAACACCGCACGATCAGTGACCTGGTGCCTGCCATCGGATCAGCCCAGGTCAACAGGAACGAACAATTTCACATCGTTACGTTGAATAAGCAATGCCACCCGTTTTTTGGACTTGGCCACCAATCCGCGCAATTGCTCAACACTGCTGACCGGTTCGCCATTGATCGACAACACCACGTCACCGGGCCGTATTCCGGCACGAGCGGCAGCGCCAGTCGCTTTCTCAACCAGCAATCCGCTATTGCCGTCGATCTGCCGACGCTCGTCGGAATTGAGCTGCCGCAGCGCCAGACCAAGGCGCCCCTGGCTGGCTCCACCATCGTCGGCACTGGCAACGCTGGTATCCTTCTGGGCGCCGACTTTGACTTCAATTTCACGTGAACTGCCTTTGCGCCAAACCTGCAACTTGGCAGTGTCGCCGGGCTTGATGTCGGCGACTAACGGGGGCAATTCACTCGAACCCGCAATCTCCTTGCCGTTGATTGCCAGAATCACATCGCCGGGTTCGAGTCCGGCTTTGGCAGCGGGGCTTCCGTTCTCGACCGAACTGATCAATGCGCCTTTTGCGCTCTTCATGCCGAATGACTCGGCCAGCGACTGGTTCAGTTCCTGGATCATGACGCCGAGCCGGCCGCGCCGCACCTCCCCGTACTTGACGATCTGTTCTTCCACTTTCATCACGACGTCGATCGGAATGGCAAAAGAAAGCCCCTGATAGCCTCCGGTTCTGCTGTAGATCTGCGAGTTGATACCAATCACCTCGCCGGCCATATTGAACAACGGGCCGCCCGAGTTGCCCGGATTGACCGCGACATCGGTCTGAATGAAGGGCACATAATTATCGTCCGGCAAGGAACGCGATTTGGCCGAAACGATGCCGGCAGTCGCACTATTCTCGAAGCCAAAAGGCGAGCCGATGGCCAGCACCCATTCGCCGACTCGCGTGTTGGCCGCGCTGCCGATTTTCAGCGTCGGCAGATTTTTCGCTTCGATTTTCAGTACGGCAATATCGCTTGCCTTGTCGACACCCAGCACCTTGGCCTTGAACTCACGCTTGTCGATGAGCTTGACCGTCACCTCGTCGGCACCGTCGACGACGTGGGCATTGGTCAGCACAATACCGTCCTCGCGCAGAATGAATCCGGAACCTTGGCCGCGTGTGGGCACTTCGCCGCGTTGCCTCGGGCCACGGAAATGACGAAAGAATTCATAGAACGGATCATTCGGATCAAGTTCCGGAAATCCGAATGACGCCGCTGAATTTTTCGCGGTGCCGGATACACTGATATTGACCACCGCCGCACCGTTACGCGCAACAATCGCGCTCATATCCGGCAAGACGGTCATCGGAGTTGCTGCGCTGACACCCGCAGCGGCCTCTGCAGAAGCAAGCTTGGGTTGCTGCGCCGACGCCTGAGCCGGCCACAGGGCGTGCTCGCTGTTGATCGAGTAAGCACCGGTCAGAGCCGCTGCAATCGCAACGCCCACCACGCTTTTTTTCAAGGTTTTGGAAGTCATCGTCGTTCTCCTATTGTTCCAGTTGCGCAAGCGAAATGCCTAGCGATGGGTTCATCCTAAGACCGACAAACTTAAAAACAACTTAAGAAACTCTGCCATGTCCTGATCAGCAAAATTCCAAACCTCCCGGGGCAGCAAACCTCCGGCCCGGTCGATTCCGGATGTCCGCCTAAAACGGCAACTCGGATTGAACGCTGTCGGTGATGAGATGCTCTTCCTCCACCGGCCCCAAACCGCTTGCGCGAACACCAAGCAGCCGGATTCTCTGCGCCAGAGATACGCGTTTCAGGCACGCTCCGGCAGCCTTTCGAATTGCCGCTCCGTCACTCACACGAACGGGCAGGGTCAAATCCCGGGTCACCGCACGAAAATCCGCATAGCGCAACTTGATGCCGATGGTCTTGCTGGCATAGCCCTTGCATTTGAGATCATCGGCAACGCGCATACACAGCGAAGTGAAAATATCGGCGAGTTCTGCCTTGTCCTTCCTAGCGTCCAGATCGCGCTCGAAAGTGCTCTCGCGGCTGATGGACTTGGGTTCCGAGTCGATGACCAATGGCCGGTCATCAAGGCCATGCGCCGCAGCATTCAGCCAGACACCGGCGGAACGACCAAAGTGCTTGACCAGAACCTCGACGGGTGTTGCCGCCAATTCGCCGATGGTATTGATCCCAAGCCTGGCAAGTTTCCCAGTCGACTTCGGGCCGATGCCATTGACCTTCTTTACCGGCAATGGCCAGATTCGCGTAGGGATATCGGCCATCGCCAGGATCGTAATGCCATCCGGTTTCTCCAGATCCGAGCAGATTTTCGAAAGCAGTTTGTTTGGCGAGATGCCGATGGAACACGTAAGACCGGTTGCATCGAACACCGCCTTTTTGATACGCGTGGCCAGAACATTCGTCTCTTCCGTGGTGTCGCTCAAATCGACGTAGACTTCATCGATTCCACGGTCCTCAATCTTTGACGCGATGCTTGCCACGGCCACTTTGAACCTTCGCGAAAAATCCCGGTAAGCGTCGAAATTGGCCGGAAGAAGTATCGCATCCGGTGCCAACCGGGCTGATTTCATCAAGCCCATTCCGGAAAACACCCCCATCGCCCGTGCTTCATAGGTTGAGGTTGTGACCACGCCTCGCCCCACATAGTCGCGCAACCGGGCAAAACGCCAGCTGCCGTCTGGCTGACACTGTGGCTGCATCACGCCGCGCCCGCCAACCACCACTGCCCGCCCCCGCAAAACCGGATAGTGGAGCAATTCGACAGACGCAAAGAAGGCATCCATATCGAGATGAGCGATTCGTCGATTACTGTACATATGTGCAGTATATTTCATATTTCCGATTGCGGCCTTTCGAAACCGGCAATCACCCGACGAAATGGTCGATGGAGGGCTCGAAGGAGTACGAGGAATTGGGAGCGCTACTTCACCCTGAAGTGGCAACTTCAGTCTTGCAGAAGACACATCCAGACGAATAGTGCCTGTCCCTGGGACTCCGCGAGTTGTGCCAGATCGCCAAGCAGAATCAGTTGTTCCTGAATGTCTTCGGTATCCCACTGCTCGGTTTCGAACTCTTCGGTTGCAGCAACCTCGATGGCAACGTTCTCAAGCTCATCTTCATCGAGAGTTGCCAGTTTTTCCATCAATTCATCCGCTATGCGCAACACGACGGTCTCGTTTTCAGCGACATAGACCGGTTCGTAAAGGTCAAGCGCAACCTGGAGCGGATCACCGGTCAGCAGTGAATGGAGCGTGGCGATCTTGATCGTATCCAGGCGGGGTGCCTCGATGCCGCTCCATTCGTCCAAAGGATTGATCGAATCGCCAACAGCCTGATACTCATCGTCATCGGCTGCAACAATGTGCGTCACTATCTCCATGGCACTCATTCCTGATCAAGAAAATACTGGTCGGAAACACTAATTGGGAAACCCTTCCATCAACTGCTCGACAATCCATGCGGCTTCTGGCTCGGTCATGAAACGCTTCCAGGGTGGCATGGGCGTCCCTGGGCGACCGCTGTAGACGACAGCGACCAGAGAATCGACGGGTTTGTCACGCAGCGCTTCCGGCGTGAGTGCCGGCCCAAGCCCACCCTGCAGCGTCATGCCATGACACGAGCCGCAATCCTGGCGGACCAGATGCACCAGCGCACGCTGGCGCTCGGGTGACGGCGAATCAGTCGGTGATTCGGCATGGGCGAAACCGGATTGCAGCACGAGGCACAGGAGGAACAACGCAGAAAAAAACCCTCGAAACCGGTTCAAGCCGAGGGAAGAAACAACGATACGATGGATCGGGGATTGAAACACAAGCACCTCTGATTGCTCTGGATCTGGATCATTTGGCGATGATAACGCATGCCATGGAAAAGCCGAGAGATGCTCGATCTTTTTTGATTCATATCAAACAATTGCGTTTCTCGAGCGTATTTGCGGGCTATTCGAGAAAGAACTGTTGAACTGACCAAGCCTGACACTTATGCTTACACCTCGATCAAAAAGCCAAAATTCAATGACCCCGATTCAACGTTACGACAAAGCGGGAACCGTCTATCTCGTCGGTAGCGGGCCTGGAGCACTTGATCTCATGACCGTCCGCGCCACTCGTCTGATTGGGGAAGCCGATGTCATTGTCCATGATCATCTGATCGCCGATGGCGTTCTCGACCTTGTGCGTAGCGATGCGCAGAAGATCTGTGTCGGCAAACGCACGTCGAACCACACCGTACCCCAGGACGAACTCAACAGATTACTGGTACGACTGGCTCGCGAGGGGAAAATGGTTGTCCGCCTCAAAGGCGGCGACCCTTTCATTTTCGGGCGTGGCGGCGAGGAAATCGAAACGCTGTTCGAATGCGGCATACCCTTCGAGGTTGTTCCCGGAGTAACCGCCGCCGCGGGGTGTGCCGCCTACGCGGGAATACCGCTCACCCACCGCGATCACGCGCAAACCGTAAGCTTCGCCACCGGCCATCTCAAGGATGGTAGCGTCGACCTGGATTGGCAAGCCTTGGCGCGCCCCCGTCAGACTTCGGTCTTCTATATGGGAATCGGCGGCATCAAGGAAATATGCAGCCAGATGATGGCGCACGGCTTGCATGGCACGCATCCGGCTGCCGTGGTCCAGAACGGCAGCACCGCAAGACAACGGGTCGTCACGGCAGACCTCGCGACGCTGCCGGCCAGGGTTGCAGAAGCCGGCATCACTTCGCCGGCGCTGATCATTGTCGGAACTGTCGTCAGTCTGCACAAAAAGCTGGCGTGGTACGACCCGGTGCCCGAACCCGAAGCCAGGAACATGCTCAAATAGTCAGGCGAGCATACGCGCCACCATCGCCTTCCCAGCAAGCGCGACGCTTTAGAATAGGCGATCACCCCGACTCCAATCGCCCAGTATTCACACTCGGAGGAAACACCAGATGCCTGGTCAGCCATCGCGCATTCGCAGAGTACTCGACAGCGGTCTAGTGCTTTTTGCGCTTCTATCCAGCCCGCTAGTCTGGGCAGAGACGCCCGCACCGCCCGAGATACCGATCCCGCAGACGCTTGAACAGGCCGATGCGCAGCGCGACCGCGCCAAACAGTTGCGCGACGAAGCAGACAGAAATTACGAATCCGAACAGAAAGCCTGCTACAAGAAGTTTCTGGTCAGCGGCTGCCTGGACGAAGCAAAACAGCGCCACACGCAATCAATGATCCATGCACGCGAACTCGACATCCCGGCGCGCGATTTTCAGCGTGAAGCAAAGCGCGCCGAGGTTGAAGCCAAGGAGGCAGAACGTGCCGCAGATATTCCCAGCCGCGAGGCCGAGCAGAAGGAGCAGGCCGAGAAATATCGTGCAGAGGAAGCGGCCAAGGCCGCGAAACGCGCACAAAAGAAGGCGGACAAGGAACTGAAGGCCGCCGAGAACCGCCAGAAAATGGCTGCTGAACAGGCCAAACGACAGGCCAAGCTGGAAAAACGAGCGAAGAAGGACGCGGAACGCGCTGCAAAGAAAGCCCAGGAGGCGGCCAAAGCTGAGGCCAAGGCGGCGGCAAGCGCGAACTGATCAGCCGAGCAAGGATTACCTCGCCGAAAAGATATCAGCCACCGCTGAGCGCCTGCGCGATGATCAACTCTCCGCCGTCATTTAGCGCTTGCGCGGGATCGTGAATTTGTTCGCCGTCGAAGAAGAAACGAATGTGCGGCCTTATCCTCTCCCGCTCGTCGATCATGCGGAAACGAATACCTGGGTAGCACCGGTCAAGGTCGGCGAGAACGTCGGCCAGCGTGGCGCCGACGGCTTCCACTTTGCTGTGCCCGGTGTAGGACTGAAGCGCGCTGGGGATCATCACCTGCATGCGTCTTGCCTCGCTACTCCAGCTCAGCGGCTTCCACAGCGTAGATTTCCGGCAGGTGCCGCGCAATGCACTCCCACTCACGGCCTTCGTCGCGGCTGGCCCATAATTCACCACTGGTGGTTCCGAAATACAGCCCCACCGAATCCTGCCTGTCCGCCGTCATCGCCTGTCGCTTGACGGTCCACCATGCCTGGCTTTGCGGCAGACCGCCGTCGAAACGCTGCCATGACGCCCCTCCGTCGCGGGTCCCGTAGACGGCCGGCCTGCCCTCCGGGCTCGTCCGCGGCCACACCCGCGTACCGTCCATCGGAAACACCCAGGCGGTGTCGGCGTTACGCGGATGCACGACCATCGGGAAGCCGATATCGCCGACCGCTTTCGGCATGGCGTTGCCGATACGCACCCAGCGATCCGAAGGCCGATCAAGGCGATAGATGCCGCAATGGTTCTGCTGGTACAGGCGATCCGGATTGCTCGGGCACAGGCGCACGCAATGTGGGTCGTGAAATGCGATTTCCGCCGGGTCGAAACTTTCGACGACTTCCATGCCCTCGACCAGCGGCGCGAACGTCGCGCCACCATCGAGCGATTCATGCACCCCGCCGCCCGACATGGCGAAGTAGAGGTGCTTTGAATCGCGCGGATCGACGATGATCGAATGCAGCTTCGGCCCGTCCGGCGTGCCGTCCTGCACGCTGCCCATCCATTTGCGGTATTGCGCATCGTCATTGATGCACGAGAATGGCGCCCAACTGACGCCGCCGTCACCGGAACGAAACAGACCCTGCGGCGAGGTGCCGGCGTACCAGACGCCCGGCTCGTCGGCAGGTCCCGGCGCCAGCCAGAACGTGTGATCGACGGCGCGGGCTTCCATGCCCGCGACCGGCGGAGCAAAAGCCGGCGGTTGCTTCGCTTCCTCCCAAGTCTGGCCGAGGTCGGTCGACCGGAAAATTGTCGGACCGAGGTGCCCGGTCTTCGCCGCCGCAAGCAACGTGTGGCCATCGCGTGGATCGAGCACCAGATGGTTGATGATGTGCCCGAGAAAATGCGGGCCATCGACGCGCCAGTTCCGGCGCTGTGCATCGCCGTGAAACAGCCACGCGCCTTTGCGGGTAGCCACCAGCACCAGTAGCCTGCGCGCGTTCGGGTTCGAAATATCGGTAGTCATCGCGTTTCCTTCCAGAGTGAAACCATGTCACTGCGCCTGCTGCACCTGCTGTTGCGCTTCTGCCGCAGCAACGGTCTCGCGAATCGGCCGGATCGGCCGCACTTCGATGCTGCCGACCCGCGCCGGGGGTATCTTCGCAGCAACCTGGATTGCCTCGTTGAGATCGGACGCCTCGATCATGTAAAACCCGGCGAGCTGTTCCTTGGTTTCGGCGAACGGGCCATCGGTAACGACCAGCGTGTCATTGCGGATACGCACGGTCGTTGCGGTGTGCACCGACTGCAATGCTTCCGATGCGATGCACTGCCCGCTGTTGCGAATCGACCGATCATAGGCTACGCATTCGGCATCGGGCAGTTCATCCAGCCGATTTTCATCAAGGTAGACAAGGCACAGATATTTCATCGTTCACTCCGGATTTGAATTGCCGCTATTGCATCGAATGCAGGCCGATCATATTGCCCTCGCTGTCCAATGCCAGCGCGATGAAACCGTATTCGCCGATCGAAAACTTTTCGCGCTGAATGCTCCCTCCGGCAGCAACGACACGGGCTGCTTCGACGGCACAATCCTGGCAAATGAAGTAGATCAGCACGCTGTTGCGACCCGACGAAAAGCCTTCCATCCTGACCAGCGCTCCCCCGGCACCCCAGCGGTCCATAACCATCGGAAAACTCCACATGTCGATGTCGGGCGTGTTGAGTTTGTCGAGTTTGATCTGGAAAACCGATTCGTAGAACGTCTTCGCTCGCCCCATGTCCTCGACGTATATTTCAAACCAGCCGACGGGATTGTGTTCCACATTGCAAGTCATCATGTCTCTCCTGGCAAGTTGATGGTTCGGTGCAACGGCTCCAGCGGGTGGACACGCGGCGAACCGCCGAGTTCGCCAGGCGGCGTCATCAATCGCATAAAGCCCTGCTCCTACCCGTGGTCGAACGGGGAAACGCCAAATCGACAGAGTTGCGAAATATATTTCGGCGAGCGCTGGCGCCGATGGATTTCAGAAGCAGGCCAAACGGGAAGTCATCCGCCGAGTTCAGTCAGGCGGCGCTCAAGGAATCGTCGTTCCGGCAACTGGCGGGCAAGTTGCAGCGCACGCCGATAGGCCGCCCGGGCATCTTCGCG
>NZ_FLQY01000389.1 GCF_900089945.1 Candidatus Propionivibrio aalborgensis
CGCCCGAGACGACGGCACAGGTCGGCCCGCGCCGCGTGAGCCAGCCGGTAGTCGCCGAGCTCACCACGCGCTAGGATGGCATCGATCAGCTCAAGCCCGACTTGCGGACCATCGCGCATCGCCACCGCGACGGCGCGATTCAATTCAACCACCGGCGACGCTTCAAAGCGCAGCAACACGTCATACAGGCCGACAATCTGAGCCCAGTCGGTTGCATCCGCGCTCGGCGCTTCGACCAACACCGCTGCAATGGCCGCCTGCAACGAATACGGGCCAAAACGCCGCGACACCAGTGCGCGCTCGACGAGCGCGCAACCGTCGGCGATCAGCTCGCGATTCCACAGCGAGCGATCCTGATCGTCGAGCAGGATCAAGTCGCCGCCAGGGGAATTGCGCGCCGCGCGCCGCGAGTCATGCAGCAGCATCAAGGCCAGCAGCCCTTCCACCTCCGGCTGCGGCGCCAGATCGAGCAGCAGCCGCGCCAGGCGAATCGCCTCGCCCGAGAGGTCGGGCCGTGTCTGCGAATCCCCGGACGACGCCGAGTAGCCTTCGTTGAACACCAGATAGATCACGCGCAGGACGCTGTTCAGACGTTCCGGCCATTCGCCCGGCGCAGGCACCTGGTAGGGAATCCGTGCGTCGCGGATTTTCGACTTGGCGCGAACGATGCGCTGTGCGAGCGTTGGCGCGGGGGTCAGAAAAGCGCTGGCGATTTCCTCGGTTTTCAGCCCGCACACTTCACGGAGCGTCAGCGCCACCTGCGCCTCGGGCGACAGTGCAGGATGACAACAGGTAAAGATGAGACGCAGACGATCATCCTCGATCTCGTCGCCGCCATCCTGCGATTCGTCGGCGATGGCTTCCACCTCGCCGGCCACGTCGTCCAGCGCAGTAAAACGCGATAGACGGCGCATCGCGTCAATGGCCTTGAAGCGCCCGGCGGACACCAGCCAGGCGCGCGGATTGGTCGGCATGCCCTGCCGAGGCCATTGCTCCAGCGCCGCGCGAAATGCCTCGTGCATCGCCTCTTCGGCAAGGTCGAAGTCGCCGAGCAGGCGGATCAGCGTCGCCAGAACGCGACGCGAATCGCGGCGATAGACC
>NZ_FLQY01000390.1 GCF_900089945.1 Candidatus Propionivibrio aalborgensis
GATCTGGTCGAGGAATCGGGTATCACCGAGCTTGAAGTAACCGAAGGAGAGGAAAGAGTCCGCATAGCCAAGCACTCGACTGCCGCTCCCCAACAGGCTTACACGATGCCGCAAGCGACAACAGTGGCCTTGCCGGCCGCTGGACCCGCCATCGACGCTCCTGCTGACAGCAAAGCACTTAATCTCCCTGAGGGACACGTCATCAAATCGCCGATGGTCGGCACCTTCTATCGCTCGGCCAGCCCTGACTCCGATCCGTTTGTCGAGGTCGGCAGCATAGTCAAATCTGGCGACACACTGTGCATTGTCGAGGCAATGAAACTGCTCAATGAGATTGAATCCGATTGCGCTGGAACGGTGAAGGCCATTCTGGTCGAGAATGGCCAGCCGGTCGAATACGGTGAGCCCCTGTTCATCGTAGCTTAAGGAGAGCCTTCCGCCATGTTCGGAAAAGTCCTCATTGCCAATCGCGGAGAAATCGCACTCCGTATCCAGCGCGCCTGCCGCGAATTGGGTATCAAGACGGTAGTAATTCATTCGGAAGCCGACCGCGAGGCAAAGTACGTAAAGCTCGCCGATGAATCGGTGTGCATAGGCCCTCCTCCGTCCAACCTGAGCTACCTCAACGTGCCTGCCATTATCTCCGCGGCCGAGGTTACTGATTCCGAGGCCATACATCCAGGGTACGGCTTCCTTTCGGAAAACGCCGACTTTGCCGAACGGGTCGAATCCTCCGGCTTCGTTTTCATTGGCCCCCGCCCCGAAACAATCCGTCTCATGGGCGACAAAGTTTCTGCCAAGGACGCCATGAAAGCGGCCGGCGTACCCTGCGTTCCCGGGTCGGAGGGCGCGCTGCCCGATGATGCGAAGGAGATTGTCAAGATTGCCAAGGCTATCGGATATCCAGTAATCATCAAGGCTGCCGGCGGCGGCGGCGGTCGCGGCATGCGTGTGGTGCATACCGAGGCAGCGTTGCTCAATGCGGTTGTGATGACCCGCGCGGAAGCACAAAACTTCTTCGGCAATCCGAACGTCTATATGGAGAAGTTCCTCGAAAATCCTCGTCATGTGGAAATTCAGGTGCTGGCCGACAGCTTTAAGAATGCCGTCTATCTCGGCGAACGCGATTGTTCCATGCAGCGCCGCCATCAGAAGATCATCGAAGAAGCGCCAGCACCCGGCATCCCGCCACGACATGTCGCACGTATCGGCGAGCGTTGTGCCGAGGCCTGCCGCCGCATCAATTATCGTGGCGCCGGCACCTTCGAATTCCTCTACGAGAATGGCGAATTCTATTTCATCGAGATGAATACGCGCATTCAGGTTGAGCATCCGGTGAGTGAGATGATCAGCGGTGTTGACTTGGTACAGGAGCAGATTCAGGTCGCGGCAGGCAAGAAACTACGCTTCAAGCAGCGCGACCTGAGCTTCCGAGGTCACGCGATCGAATGTCGCATTAACGCCGAAGATCCGTTCACGTTCGTGCCATTTCCGGGAAAGATAACGACTTATCACCCGCCTGGCGGCCCCGGCATCCGCGTAGACTCGCACATCTACCAAGGCTATACCGTACCGCAACACTATGACTCGATGGTCGCCAAAGTGATCGCCTATGGCGACACGCGCGATCAGGCGATTCGCCGCATGCGTATTGCTCTGTCTGAAATGAGTATTGAAGGCATAAAGACAAATATCGCTCTCCACCAGGAGTTGATGCTGGATGCCGGCTTCATCAAAGGCGGGATGAACATTCACTACCTGGAGAAGAAACTTGCCGCCAAAGGCGAGGTCAAGAAAAACGACTGAGTCAGCAGAAAATGGCCTGGCTTTCAGTCAGCATCGAAACGGACTGCTCCCACGCGGATGCGCTGGCTGACGCGCTGATTGCGGCCGGCGCGCTTTCGGCCAGCATTGAGGATGCTGATGCCGGGACACCGAACGAAACGCCACAATTCGGTGAGCCTGGCTCACTCACCACGCCCGGATGGGAACGTTCGCGCATCGTCGCCCTGCTTGAACCGGATGCTAATGTTGGGGATCTGGTCGCCGACTGCGCCCGCATCGCCGGATTCGAAATTACGCCTGCCTTCACCCAGAAGAGCATCGCTGAACAAGACTGGGTAACACTCACTCAATCGCAGTTTGATCCAATTCGCGTTTCGGATGGATTGTGGATTGTCCCCTCGTGGCACCAGGCACCCGACCCCAGCGCCATCATTCTGGTGCTCGACCCAGGCATGGCCTTTGGCACCGGGTCGCATCCAACCACCCGCCTTTGCCTCGAATGGCTTGAAAATTCGGTTACTCCTGGCGTGTCGGTTCTTGATTACGGCTGCGGTTCAGGTATTCTGGCCCTTGCGGCAAGCAAACTCGGCGCCAGTAAAGTAGTCGGTGTCGATATTGATCTACAGGCCGTCAGCGCGGCGAAAAGCAATGCGGAACGTAACGAAGTCAGCGCTCGCTTCGTCGATTCAGCAGAGGAAATCAGGGGGCAGTTTGATATCGTGGTTGCCAATATTCTCTCCAACCCCTTAATGGCGCTGGCGCCCGCGATCTGTTCGCACGTGTGCCCCGGTGGCAAACTGGCACTCTCCGGCATTCTTGCAGAACAGGCAGAAAAACTGATCGCGAGCTATGCGCCTTACCTGCAGCTCGACGTCGCCGATACGCGCGACGGCTGGGTTTGTCTGACTGGAATCAATATCTAGGCAATGAAGACTCGCTGCCCCGTCTGCCAAACGACCTTCCGGGTCACCCCGGAGCAACTGAAGGTGCGCGCCGGGAATGTTCGCTGCGGTCAATGTCATGCCGTGTTCAATGCTCTCGATGGTTTGCTCGATGAGGTAGGCCCTTCTGCACCCTCCTCACAGCAACCCGAGAGTACAGAAACGTTCTTCGATGACGCATTTCTGTCGCGGGACACTCCTGACAATACCGAGGCTGGAAGCGATTACGTCGCCGACATGCAGCTCGAAGAACCCTCCGTCGCAGATAACGTAGAACCGCCTGCCGGGAGCGAGACGGAACCTGTACCCGGCGAAGAAGAGATCCCACTCGACGAAACCGCCGCGCAGGAGCTGGGCAAAGCAACCGGGCTCATTCTGCCACGCGAGACGACTGAAATTCCCGGCTACAGCAAATGGGCCGAAGGCGCGATGTTTGGCCCGGTCTCGGTGCCGGGCGAAAAGGCGCCCCGCTGGCCTTTCGTTCTCGCTTCGCTGCTGTTGGTGCTGGCGCTTGTCGGGCAGATCGTGTTCCGTTTCCGCAGCGAGATCGCTGTCACTTCGCCCAGCCTTCGCCCGATGCTTGAGGCCATCAGTGGCGCGTTCGACTCAAGCCTTCCTTTGCCGCGCCACATTGAACTGATGAGTATTGAAACATCAGATCTCCAGACTGACCCGGCGCACGGCGATCTGCTCATCCTGAACGCAACGCTGCGCAACCGGGCCAACTACGTGCAAGCGTATCCTTCACTTGAACTCTCGCTTACCGATACGCAAGATGCCGCAATCGCGCGCCGCGTTTTTTCACCTGGAGAGTACCTTTCTCCCAAAATACCGGCTGACCAACCCTTTGCGGCAAATGCCGATGTCGCCGTACGTCTGTGGATCGAAGTGAAAGAGATCAGCGCCGCTGGCTATCGTCTTTACGTCTTCTACCCCTGATCAGGCTTGCAATTGTTGCCTCCGCTGCAGTCCGCGAGACCCCGAAGCCGGGTGCTATAATTTCGCGGTCCAACTCCTTTAGCATTATCAACAACCCTATGACCACGCTCATCTGCGGCTCCATCGCGTACGACAACATCATGGTTTTTCATGATCGTTTCAAGAACCATATTTTGCCGGAGCAAATCCACATTTTGAATGTCGCATTTTTGGTACCCGAAATGCGCCGTGAGTTCGGAGGGTGTGCAGGAAACATTGCCTACAATCTTAAGTTGCTGGGTGGTGAGCCGCTGATCATGGCCACCGTTGGCGATGACGCTGATTCCTATCTCCTTCGACTGGACGACCTGGGGATTTCTCGCTCTCACGTGCGCCGCATCGCCGGAAGCTTTACCGCGCAGGCATTCATTACAACGGATCTGGACGACAATCAGATTACCGCTTTCCACCCCGGCGCCATGAGCTTCTCGCACCTCAACAAAGTTTCCGATGCCAAAGGTGCGACGCTGGGCATCGTTGCTCCTGACGGACGAGACGGGATGCTTAAACATGCCAATGATCTGGTTGCTGCCGGAATCCCGTTCGTTTTTGACCCGGGACAGGGACTGCCCATGTTCTCGGGCGAGGAACTGCTGCAGTTCATGCGGCTCGCGGAATACGCCTGTTTCAACGACTACGAAGCGAAACTGCTGTGCGATAGAACCGGCCGTTCGATTGAACAGCTTGCTGACGAGGTCTGTGCCCTGATCGTTACCCGCGGTAGCGAAGGCTCGCTTATTTTTGCTGAAGGGCAACGCCACGAGATTCCCTGCGTCAAAGCCGATGCATTGATCGACCCCACCGGTTGTGGCGACGCCTATCGTTCAGGCCTGCTCTATGGCATTTCCGAGGCCTGGGACTGGGTAAAAACGGGGCGGATGGCGGCGCTGATGGGGGCCATCAAAATAGGTCATCGCGGAGGGCAGAACCATCGCCCGAGTCGTGAAGAAATCGCCATACGCTACGAAGCAGCCTTCGGCAAGGCGCCTTGGTAATGAGGGCGAAAATGGACAAGCTTAAAGTACTCGCGGTACTACTGGTTTCGCTGGTGCTGGCAGGATGTGCGAGCAGCAAGTCGGGCGATGTTTACTCTCGCGATCAGACGCGGCGCGAGATGATCGTCCGCACTGGAGTAGTCGAAAGCGTGCGTGAAGTCACCATGGAAGGCACACAGTCTGGCGCCGGAACATTGGCCGGCGCTGCCGTCGGCGGCGTTGCCGGCAGCACGGTAGGAGGCGGCAAGGGACAGATCGTCGGCGCCATCATCGGCGCGGTGCTTGGCGGCATGGCAGGCACCGCCATCGAAGAGAACGCCACCAAGAAGAACGCGCTGGAGATTACGGTCAGCCTCGACAATGGCACGTTGATCGCAGTGGTTCAGGAGATGGGTGAATTCTTTCATCCGGGCGAACGCGTTCGCGTCCTGAGTGGCAGCGGTTCAACGCGGGTTACCCATTAACCTGCTGCTTTGATGACCAAAGCCGGCCCGACGCCCTATCCGATCCGTTGTTTTCGCTGCCTTAGACTGCTGCTCCACCTGGTGTGGATTGGTATCGGCACGTTTATTTTCTACCCGCTGATTGGCGAAAAACGGCGAGCATTCCTGAAACAACGTTGGTCGCACCAGATACTGAAGATTCTTTCCGTCCATCTTGAGACACTGCCGACCGATGCACCTCACGGCAGCCTGATCGTCGCCAATCACATTTCCTGGCTGGACATCTTTGCTGTTTATGCCCTGCGCCCGGTCGCCTTCATTTCCAAGGCAGAGATACGCCAGTGGCCATTCTTTGGCTGGCTGGCGAAACAGAATG
Source organism: Candidatus Propionivibrio aalborgensis (assembly GCF_900089945.1). GTDB lineage: Bacteria > Pseudomonadota > Gammaproteobacteria > Burkholderiales > Rhodocyclaceae > Propionivibrio > Propionivibrio aalborgensis. The sequence goes on from NZ_FLQY01000390.1 coordinate 5,519, forward strand.
ACACGGTATTCCTGCGCAGGGGGAGCCGCGGTCATGCCCGGATAGTGAATGCCGAAATAGACGCCTTGCTCAATACCGGCATGGATGTCGCCATCTTCCCGGAAGGAACCACGACCGACGGAACTCACATGCTGGGTTTTCACGCGGCTCTGTTGCAGCCGGCGATCGAAACAGGGCGACCGGTTCTGCCCTTGGCGATCTCATACCACGATGCAGATGGGCGCGTCAGTCTGGCGCCTTCGTTTGCCGGAGACACGACGCTGGCACAATGCTTTTCAGCCATTCTTGCCAAGCGCTCACTGACGGTTCTCCTGATTCCGGCACCCGTAATCGACTCCACGAAGCTTCATCGCCGCGAATTGGCCAAAGTGGCGCACACTGCCATCGCCATCAAGCTCGGATTTCTTTCTTCGAACAATCCACCTGAAAAACTGCCCGGTCCTCAAAGCGGATAGCCGACAGCGAACCACCCCACAGGCAGCCGGAATCCAGCGCCATCAAGTTGGTCGTGACCTTCAAGCCCAGCGCCGACCAGTGGCCGGTGACCAGAACGGCATCCGCGCTGCGCCGGCCCGGCACCTGAAACCACGGCATGCAGCCGGCTGGCGCCTTGGCAACCTCGCCCTTGAACCGGAAATCCATGGCACCGTCGGGCGAGCAGAAGCGCATGCGCGTCATGGCGTTGACGATCACGCGCAGGCGCGGCCAGCCTTCGAGCTCATTCCGCCATGAAGCGGGTTCACTACCCCACATTTGCGACATGAATTCACGCCAATCGGCTGCCGTCAGTGCCGCCTCGACTTCGGCAGCCAAAGACCGCGCTTCGGAGGCCGTCCATTGCGGCAGCAATCCAGCGTGCACCATGCAGTACTGGTTTTCGACATGGCACAACGGCCGGTGCCGAAGCCAGCCAAGTAGTTCGTCGCGGTCCGGAGCGGCCAGAATCTCATCGAAGGTGTCACCCTTACCGCGCTTCCCGAACCCCTCGGCAGCCATCAATAGCGAAAGGTCGTGGTTGCCCAGAACGGCGACCGCCGTTGGCCCGAGATCGCGCACGAAACGCAGCGTCTCCAACGAGCGCGGACCCCGATTGACGAGATCGCCAACCAGCCACAGCCGATCATGCTTCGGGTCGAACGCGCACCGCTCAAGCAGGCGCATAAAAGAATCGAAACAACCCTGAATGTCACCGATTGCGTAGGTTGCCAACCCATTCTCCCCGTGTAGTCGTACAGAATCCAGCACCTGTCGCACAAAAGATCAACCGCATCTGTCGCAAAGCAAACCTCCTGACAATCATTGGTGTCGACAAGTCGCTGAAAGGTCCATTTCAGAATCATAGACGCTGGTACGTACATCCAGCAGCCCGAGTACCGAGTGAAACAGATTGTCGTGAGATGCCGGCAAGCTGGAGCGCTGGCGCAAACAGTCCGTATCCAGCGAAAAGCTCTTGGCAAAGCCGGGGGAGAACCACATCACCATCGGCACCTCGGTCTGCACCTTGGGCGCAATCGAGTACGGCACTCCGTGCAGATACAAGCCGTTTTCTCCGAGCGATTCGCCATGGTCGGAAAGGTAGATCATCGCCGTGTGGTATTTTCGATCTTGCTTCGTCAGGAAGGCAATCGTCTGCGCCAGCATATGATCCGTATAGAGCAAAGCATTGTCGTAGGTATTGACGATCGCCTCCTGGGAACACTTGGCCAAATCTGCCGAATCGCACGTCGGCTCGTACTTTCTGAAAGCGGGTGGATAGCGTTTGAAATAGGCGGGGCCATGGTTGCCGAGCTGATGCAGCACGAGCACCAGACTGCCCTTGCTGTCAGCCAGCACTTGATCGAGCCCGTGCAATAGAATTTCGTCCAGACAACGATCCCCGTCGCACCATTCAGGCACTTTGGAGTTGCCAAGCTTGTCTTCCTCGACCCCTTCGCAGACGCCCTTGCAGCCGGATTGATTGTCCCGCCAGATCACCCGGAAGTCCGCCCGGGCCAGCACGTTGAGCAGCGATTCACTTCCACGAATCTTGCCTTCATCGTAGTTGCGTCTTCCGTATACCGAGAACAGACAGGGGACCGAAACTTCCGTGTTCGTGCCGCAGCTTGTCACCTGACTGAAGTTGATGACACCGAGACGCGCCAATTCCGGGGTAGTCTGGCGTGCATAACCCGACAATCCCCAGTTGGCGGTGCGCGCTGTTTCGCCAACGACGATGACGACCAGCGCCGGTTTTTCCCGCTGCCGCCAACTTTCCGCCCGAGTCGCATCAAGACCGATCTGCAGGCGCGGGCGGCCTGCTGTGCTTGCGTCCGCACTAATCACCCGAACCAGCGAATAGAGGTAATTGGCGGGCGTAATGAGGTAGCGTATCTCCTTGTTGTTGCGCATCAGCGGCGCCACATCCTGAAACACGGCCAGCAGCGCTCCCGCGACAAGTAGAACAGCAACGAACACGGTAAGCAGACGAATTAGCAATGCGCGCCAGAAGGAATCAAGGCGCAAACGGATACGCCATAACACCAGCAAGGGCAGCACCGCGAGAACCAGCAGACTCGGCAGCATTCCAGGGTTGAGCAATTCTCCTGCTTCCTTTGTATCGGTACGCAGAACATTGCGCAGCATGCTCGGATCGAGGAATACGGTGAACGTGCCCATGTAGTACGTCGCAAAGGCGGTGACCACGATGATCAGCCCGAGCAAGGGCTTTGCCGTCCAGCGGTTGAGAAGCAAGCAAAGCAAAATGAAATGTATCGATGTCACCGCAGTGAACAAGCCGGCGGCGAATAACCAGGTCGCTGGTTGCGACAGCGCGCGCCCGGCAAGTGAGGCTTCCCAGAACGATCCATTGCAGGCTACCGAGAAGAATACACTGGCGATCAGCGCCAGAGTTTCGACGCGCAGGCTCGGTCGCCACTGACGCCATCGCGCCAAAGCCGCTGCAAGTATTGTCATTCGCCGGACCAAACCGAGGGTGAATTATTTGAAGAAGGGTGAGAGTATAACTTCCCGATCAGGCGTAAGCTTGCTGCGCTGCTCCTCACTAGCGGAGCATCGGAGCGACTACTGCACCTAAAAAGCGATTGAGGTAGAATCGCACGGTTTTTCGATGAACGGCATGATCGTACGGTGTCGGAGTGACAAGCGCGAGACAATCACGCGTCAAGCCACTGTACCGATCGGTGAAACCGCAATTTTGCACCTCTCTGCACCTCTCTTTTCTATTAAGGATCAAACCATGAGCACCTTGGCAGGACAACTACAGAAAATGGAAGCGCACAATTCGATTTTCGAATCGGCCGTGCGTCAATTGCCACTCCCCGTTTGTGCCGCATTCGGGGCAGCGGACGGGCCACAGGCCGTCAGTTTCGCCAACAGTTCTCGCGTATTGAGCACCAAGGATAGTGACAGCGTCGCCAAGAGCTTCCCGAACTCGGTGCAGGCTTCGGGCAATGTCGTCCTCTCATCTGCCGGCGCAAATACGAAGGCGGCGCAGGGCAAACGCGTTGCTGTTCTGTTTTCCGGCGGCCCCGCTTCCGGCGGCCACAATGTGGTCTGTGGCATCAAGCGCGTACTCGGCAAGGGCAACACCCTGTTCGGCGTCAAGCCCGGCCCCAAGGGTTTGCTACTGGGCAACCTGTTCGAGATCACCGATGCCGATGTTGGCAACGTCATCAACACTGGCGGTTTTGACTTCCTCGGAACCGATCGGACCAAGATCAAGAGTGACGATCAGTTTGCACAAGTCAAGGCTACCTGCGTCAAGCACAACCTCGACGCCATCGTCGTCATCGGGGGCGACGACTCCAACACCAATGCGGCCGTGCTTGCCGAATTCCTGTTCAAGGGCGTCAAGGCCGACGGCTCCGGCGTGCAAGTCATCGGCGTGCCGAAAACCATCGACGGCGACCTGCAAATCGGCGACCTGTTGCCGATTTCCTTTGGCTTTGACACGGCCACCAAGATTTACAGCGAAATGGTCGGCAATATTCTGCAGGACACCCGCTCCTCGCTGAAGTATTGGCACTTCATCAAGCTGATGGGCCGCTCTGCCTCGCACGTGGCCATCGAAGTGGCGCTGCAAACCAAACCGGCCGTCACTATCATTTCAGAAGAAGTCGCGGAGAAGAAACAGTCGCTGGCATCCATCGTCGAGCAGATCGCCCAGACCGTGGTGCTGCGCTCCGGCAAGGGCATGAATCACGGCGTAGTCCTCATCCCCGAAGGACTGATCGAATTCATACCCGAGATGAATACGCTCATCGCCGAACTCAACGATGCGCTGGCGCACGATACGGCCGAGTTCGCCGCACTGGCCGACGACGCCAAGTCAGCCTTCGTTCAAGGAAAGCTGTCTGCCGACAATGCCCGCCTGCTGGCCTCGTTGCCCGACTACGTTGTCAGGAAGCTGCTCGCCGACCGCGACTCGCACGGCAATCTGCAGGTTTCGCTGATTCCCACCGAGCAGCTGCTGGTGGATATGGTCAAGGCACGCGTCAAGATCATCGACGCCAAGGTACCCTTCGACGCACATTGCCACTTCCTCGGCTACGAGGGCCGTTGCGGCGCGCCGACCCTGTTCGACGCAGCTTACACCTACAACCTCGGCCTCACCGCCGGCTCGCTGATCCTCGACGGACGTACCGGTTACATGGCGACCATCACCGGCCTCACCTCCGGTGGTTCGCCGCAGGCGATCCCGCTGACCGGCCTGCTCAACATCGAGCGCCGTCATGGTCAGGACGAGTTCGTCATCGAGAAGGCGCTGGTCAAGATGGATTCACCCGCGATGACATACTTCGTTTCGCGCCGCGCCGACTGGTCCGCTGACGATCTGTTCTCCTCACCCGGCCCGCGCCAGTTGTGGGGCACATCCGCGTACCAGCAGCCGATCAGCGTAGCGCTCAATTCCGGATCCGGATCGCTGGCGTTCAAGATCGGCTGATCCGGCTGCTTCTGCTTCACCTCGCTCAAAGGCCACACGTTTTACGTGTGGCCTTTTTTGTTTATGGCAGGCCGCGCTTCTTGCTATGATTATTCACGTCCGGGCCAATACCCGCGAGGGACATGCAGATGACCGATTCGGAAGTACTTGCGCAGCAACTTGCCAGAGTCGCACTGGGCGACAAGGTGGCATTTCGCCAGGTCTATGAAATGACTTCCACGCATCTGTTCGGCATCGCACTTCGTATCTTGCGTCGGCGTGATGCGGCCGAGGATGTCTTGCAGGATGCCTTTGTCAACGTCTGGCACCACGCTGGCGTCTACAGTGCGTCGACTAGCCAACCAATGACCTGGCTGATCAGCATCGTGCGCAACAAGTCTTTGGACGTCGCGCGTAGCGCACCTGTGCGACGCGAAACGGCGTTGGTGCAGAACGAGGCAGGGAACTATCGCGATATTGCAGACGAACGCCCAGATCCGCTGGAATTGCTGATGCAGGCGACGCAGTCGCTGGCCATCCAGGACTGCATGCAGGCTCTTGACGTGGCGCAGCGTCAAAGCCTGGCGCTGGCGTATTACCATGGCCTCTCGCACAGCGAAGTGGCAGAGCGGATACACGCACCTCTGGGCACGGTGAAATCCTGGGTGCGTCGCGGACTGGAGCGCCTGAAGCACTGCATGGAGAGCAGGGAATGAATTACGACCGGCCGGCATTGTTGGAGAGCCTGGCGTCCGAGTATGTGCTCGGCACCTTGCGCGGCCCGGCGCGCCGTCGTTTCGAGCGCATCCTGGCTTCCCTGCACAATGCGCGCATGGCTGTTGCCGCCTGGGAATCAAGACTGCATCCCTTGGCCCAATCGGTGCCGGAGTCGGCGCCTTCGGTGCAAGTGTGGAAGAAGATCGAGTCGCATATCAATGGTGCCCGTGCGCAACGCACCGCCTCCCGCGCCTGGCGACTGAACTGGTTGCGGCCACTGGGGGGTGTGCTTTCCGGAATCATCATGGGCGTCCTGATCGTCAAGATGGCGCCAAGCGCCTTCTTTCCGATCGAAGCGCAACAGGAGAAAGCGCTGTCGCAAAGTTATGTGGGCCTGCTGCTTGACCAGACAGGAATTCCGTCCTTGCTGGCCAGCACGACGCGCCATGGCAAACGCCTGAAGCTGAAGATGCTAAAACCGATCACGGTACCGGCGGGCCAGGCTCTCACCTTGTGGGCTCTACCACACGATCAGGCGGGAAATGACTTGCCGCCCATGCGCCTGGGCAGTATTCCGTCCGAAGGCAAAGGCGAGCTGATATTGGCCGACACCGCCGAAAAGCTGTTGGCGAACGTATCGCGGCTGGGCGTTTCACTAGAGGCGTCCGGATCACAGCCCGAGGGGCCGAGCGCGTTCGTATTGTCCGGGCATTGCGTGCGGCTCTGGTAATCGCGCCAGAACCGAATCCAAATCCAGATCCCTCAATAAATCCATTCACCGGGTGCATCCATCCGATGGACTGCCCCGTATGTCGTCACACAAGGAGTTGTCATTGCATCGTGGTTTACTTCCTTGTTGTTCTTTCTTGCCGAATCACGGACCAACTTTTGGAGCACATCGAATGAAACGGAATCTCTTTTCACTGACCCTGTTCAGCGCGATCCTCGCGGCTTCTTTATCCGCACAAGCCAATCCCACCATGGAGAAGGGTGGCATCGTGAGCACCAAGGACGGCCGCTCGCTATACACCTTCGACAAGGACAGCAAAGGCCACAGCAATTGCACTGGGGGCTGTGCGACGGCCTGGCCACCTTTCGCAGTCACCGACGCGTCGATGGCCGACGCCAACTTTACGGTGATCAAGCGCGATGATGGGACCTCGCAGTGGGCCTACCAAGGAATGCCGCTGTACCTCTACGCAGGCGATGCCAATCCGGGCGATATGAACGGCGATAACAAGAACGGTGTCTGGCATCTTGTGCGGAACGACATGAAACCAGCCGCGGCGAAACCGAGCAGCGGTTATTGATCCTCGACCTGGGTTGAATTGAGCGTTTCGCTCAATTCAACCCGCAGGCGATCTTCCAGAGCTTGTCTTCCATCGACGGCTCGGAGATCGAATACCATACGAGCGCTTCGTTTTCATCCGAGGCCACTCTGTCGCCGTTGCCCATCGCACCGGTGTAGGAGATCGAGCCCAGATACTTTTCCCCCTTGTCCGCACAGTTGTATGCCGTACGCACAACCGTAGACAGATACGGAGGCCTTCCCGGTTCCTGTTGCGCTTCGCCCCAGCGAACGAGATGGCTCACTTCAGCCGTGCCGCCGCTTTTGCGGACAGTCGCTTTGTCAACGTACACGCGCATCCCGTCGTCGAACTTTTCAATCTCGATCCATTCGGCCAATGCGGCGCTGCTCATTGCCGCGAGTGCCAGGGTCAGTGCGAGTCGTTTTTCCGTTTTCATGAAGTTCGATTGGATCGCGCATCCAGGTACTTTAGCAATGTCGCAAACAACAGCTCGGGTATGAAAGGTTTAATCAGGAAGTCGTCCATCCCCGCATCCAGGCAGCGCATCTTGTCCTCGACAAAAGCATTCGCCGTCATGGCCAGAATGGGAGTATCGCGGTAACCGGGCAACTCGCGAATCCGTCGTGTCGCCTCCAGACCGTCTAGCCTCGGCATCTGCATGTCCATCAGAATCGCAGCGAAGGCCGTCTGACAGGCAAGGGCAATAGCGTCCACACCATCGACCGCAGTGTCTACGTCCAGCCCGGCGGCTTCCAGTTGCAGCCTGGCGATTTCCCTGTTGATCGGCTCGTCGTCGACGACCAGAATGCGCTTCCCCGCATGGCGTTGCCGCAGCGCCATCTCGAAATCGGCGGGGTCTGCCTGTGGCGTGATCATCGCTTCGGCACCTTTCTTCAGACGTGCTGTGAACCAGAAGGTGCTCCCCACACCCGGCGTACTCTCGACGCCTACTTCGCCACCCATCTGTTCGGCGAGTCGCCGCGTGATGGCTAGTCCCAGACCGGTACCGCCATACTTGCGCGTGGTCGAATTGTCGGCCTGCTCGAACGCGCCGAACAGCCGGGACAAAGTCTCGGGCGCAATACCGATACCGGTATCCTCCACCGAGAAACGTACAAGTACGGACTCTGCATCCTCCTCCTGCAGGCTGAGATGCAGAGTCACGTCACCGGTTTCCGTGAACTTGATCGCGTTGGTGGCATAGTTGAGCAGAGCCTGCTGCAGGCGCGTCTGATCGCCCTGCAGATTGGGCGGGAAAGTCACGGTTTTGACTCGCAGGATCAGGCCTTTGGCCCTGACGCGTTCGGACAGTATGGACGTGAGATTGCCCAACAGATTGGTGAGACTCACCGGCGCTTCTTCCAGGACGAATTTCCCGGCCTCGATCTTCGAAAGATCCAGGATGTCGTTGATGATCGACAGCAGGTGCCGGGATGAACTGTCGATGGTATCGAGTCGTTCGGTCTGCTGCGGTGTGAGATCACCGCGCCGCAGAAGATTGGCCATGCCGACGATGGCGTTCATCGGTGTACGGATTTCGTGACTCATGTTGGCCAGAAATGCGCTCTTGGCAATGTTGGCGGCTTCAGCTTTATGTTTCTCAAGCGTGAGTAGCCGATTCGTATTTTCGAGTTCGCTGGTACGCGCGAGAACGCGTTCTTCCAGCTCGGCGTTGAGTCTTCTGACTTCGGCCTCGGCCAACGTACGCTCGGTGATGTCATGGGCGACCGTCAGCAAAATGGGTTCGGGCTCCCGCGTCAGATAGCGCGCCGAAAGCTGCACCGTCCTGATCTGGCCATCGCGGCGGCATAACTGGATTTCAAAATCGTCCACCCGACCATCCCTCAGCAGTACCGACCGCATGGCGGCGCGCTGCTCAGGCTTGACCCACAAGCCAAGTTGCAGTGTATCGCGGCCCAGCACTTCCTCGCGGGCAAATCCCGTTGACTCGCAAAAGGCGTCGCTGCAATCCAGCAGAACGCCGTCTCCGTCCTGCAGCGTCAAGGCATTCGGAATGAGTCTGAACGCGCGGCGAAAGCGCTCCTCACTCTCGAGCAATGCGGTTTCGGACTGCTTCAACACGGAGATGTCACGGGCAATGCCGAACACGCCCTTGATCTTGCCTTCAATCCACAGCGGGCCTTTGGTAGTCAGCATGGGAATATTCATTCCGCCGGCCACGACAGTTTCCTCGTACGTCTCGGTCGCTCCTCTATGCGTCACGCGCCGGTCATCGGCCTGAAAACGCGCGGCGACTTCGGCTGGGAACAGAGTGTAATCGTCTGCGCCAAGAATTTCGGCCATCGGTCGCCCGAGCAAATCCGCCAATCCGTGATTGCCGATGATATAGCGTCCCTCGGCATCCTTGACGAAGATCGCGTCCGTGCTGCCTTCCACCAGCGCATTCAGCGTGGAGTGCAGTCGCTTCAGCTCCGCTTCCTCGCTCACGCGTTCAGTGACGTCCTGCAGGATGCCAAACAGCGCGACGGGCTTGCCCGAATCATCGCGTTCTACTTGCACACGAACCCGAACCGTCCTCTCCTCTCCCTCTGGACGGATGAGGCGATACAGTAACTCGCCAGCCGGCTCGCCAGGCCCGCTTGCAAGCAAGCGCGCGAGGTAGGAGTCATGCTGTTCCCGGTCTTCGGGGTGGACATGGTCGAGAAGCCAGTCGTAACTTATTTGCCGGGATTGCGGCGCCAGGCCGAAAATGCGATAGAGCTCATCCGACCACTGAATGTCGCCGTCGGCGACCCGGTATCGCCAGTGGCCCACCTGAGCGATAGCCTCTGCTTCCCGCAACCGGTTGGCGCTTGCCGCCAGTTCGTTCACGCGCTTGGCCAACTCGCGCTTCAGTTGGCGGTTCCACAGCAGCACGACGCAATAGCCCGCCAGCGACAAGCCGATCAGTCCGAGCAACCAGGGAAACAGGAGAGCGGCCAGGGTGGGCTTGCCCAGCAGTTGGATTTCATCGACCTGAACGGGCAGCCAACGGTGCCAGATTTCCGTGCGCTGTCGAGCGGGCATCGCGTCGAGCGCCTTGTCGAGAAGGTGGGCCAGTTGCGGCCAATCCTTGCGCACTCCGATGCGTTGGCCATTAACGGCCATGTCGAAGGCGGCATTGACCTTGAGATTGGAGATACCGTACTTGTTCGCAAGAAAAGTGTTCACGCCGAGTACGCCGACATAGGCGTCCGCTGCATTCGACGCAACCGCCCGCAGGCCGTCGATTGGCGTGGCGACATAGAACGGCTTGATTGCCGGATACAAGGCCATGACCTGCTTGCTGGACGCATAGCCCGACACCAGGCTCAGGCGTAAACTCTCTAGTTGTTTCAGTGCGCTCAACGGCTCGGCGTCAGCGCGTGTCATGACGACCAGTGGGGTCGGCAGGTAGATATCGGTGAATTCGAGAAAAGCCTCCCTTTCCGGCAGGCGCACTACGGTAGCCACGCCATCGATACGCTGCTGTTGCACAGCCTCCATGAGTTGGGGCCATTCAAGATTGCTGATGATCTCGAAGCGAAGGCCAAGTGCCCGCTCGAAGCAGGTCAGGAAATCGCGCACCGCCCCGCGCAATTCTCCTTGTTCATCAAGGAAAGAATAGGGGCCGTAATTCGGGTCGATACCCAAGCGAACCACAGGATGCGCGGCCAGCCAGTCTGTTTCCGCAGGGGATAGAGTCAGTGGTTTCGGAGCAGCGCCATCATCTGCCTGAACGGGACAGGCGGCCATCAAAAACAGCGCACTCAGCAAAACGTACAGCCATGCGCGCGCCATATCTCCAATGCCGTGGTGCTTGGCGCGAATCGGCCGCTGACCTGGATCAATCACCCAATGTCCCTCCATGCCGGCCTTGCCCCCTATTGCTTGCGTAATCCAGAACACGGAAT
>NZ_FLQY01000391.1 GCF_900089945.1 Candidatus Propionivibrio aalborgensis
GTTTGACCCGGGTGCGCGGGTCAGCGATACTCTTCCTTCCCGAAACCACACCCAGCCATTGATTCATCATGAATATCAATACACTTGGCGAAGCGCGTTTTCCATCCCCGCTCCCGTTCCACGTCAGCGACAAGTCGCGTGTTCTGTCAAACGTCATCGTCAACCCCGACGTTCCCGTGTCGGAGGAGCTTCTGCTCGAAGTTGCCGGCCCGCGCGAGCGCCTTTTCTTCGATCCGAAGCACACGCGCGCAGGCATCGTCACCTGCGGCGGCCTGTGCCCCGGATTGAATAACGTCATCCGTTCGCTCGTTCTGGAACTGCATCACGGTTATGGCGTACGCGAGATCCTCGGATTCGTTAGTGGCTATCAGGGGCTTGATCCTTGGCGCGGCTCCGAACCGATCCCGCTTACTCCCGAGTTCGTCGAGGATATTCACAAGGAAGGCGGCACCGAGCTGAATACCTCGCGCGGACCGGTAGACATCAGTGTCGCGGTGGACAACCTGATACGACGCAAGGTCGACATTCTCTTCGTGATTGGCGGTGACGGCACGCAACGCGGCGGAGAGGCGATCCTGCGAGAAGCGCAGCAGCGTGGTCACGCGCTTTCCGTGGTCGGTGTGCCAAAAACGATCGACAACGACGTCGCTTTCGTCTCGCGAACTTTCGGCTATGTCACTGCCGTCGAAGAGGCCGTCAAGGCGATCAATTGCGCACATACCGAAGCGCACAGCGTGCACAACGGCATCTCCCTGGTCAAGATCATGGGGCGTCACGCCGGGTTCATCGCTGCCGGTGCCACGATTGCCAGTCAGGACGTGAATTTCACGCTGGTGCCCGAAGTGCCTTTCGTCCTCGAAGGCGAAGACGGCTTTCTTGCGGCGCTCAAGAGGCGCGTATTGAAGCGTGCACATGCCGTCATCCTTGTCGCCGAAGGCGCCGGCCAGCATTTGTTCGGGCCTGGCGACGATCAATACGACGCCTCGGGCAACCTCAAGTCGAAGGACATCGGCAATTTCCTGCGCGAACGCATTGAAGCCTATTTCAAGGCCGAGGATATTCCGAACACCTTCCGTTACTTCGACCCGAGCTACCTCATCCGCAGTGTTCCGGCCAGCGCCGAGGACGCCATCCTCTGCGACTTCTTTGCACGCAATGCCGTGCACGCCGCCATGGCGGGCAAGACCGGGCTGGTCATCGGGTTCCAGCATGACACCTTCACCCATGTCCCGATCGAACTGATCACCAGTCGCAAGAAACAGCTCGACCTGAACAGCCCGGCCTGGCTTGGCGTACTCGCGTCGACGGGCCAGAAGTTCGCGCAGTTCGCTGTCTGAAGGACTGCTAAAATGCGCCTTTTTCTGAAAGCGCTTCGTGGACCTTCTGCTGCTGCTCAAAGCCCTTATCCTCGGCGTCGTTGAGGGGCTTACCGAATTCCTGCCGATTTCTTCGACGGGGCATCTGATCCTTGCCGGTGACCTGCTCGATTTCAACGACGCGCGTGGCAAGCTGTTCGAGATCGTCATCCAGTCGGGCGCCATTCTGGCAGTGGTCTGGGAATACCGGGCAAAGATCACCGAAGTCGTACGCGGCCTGCCACGCGAGCCGGCGGCGCAGCGTTTTGCGCTCAATGTGCTGATCGCTTTCATGCCGCTGGCCATCATCGGCCTGCTCTTCGGCAAGGTGATCAAAGCGCACCTGTTCAATGCGCCAACGGTGGCGGCAACCTTTATTCTCGGCGGCTTGATCATCCTCTGGGCAGAACGCCGCGAACACAGCGTTCGCGTGCAATCGGTCGATGAACTCTCGCCACTCGACGCGATCAAGCTGGGCATGGCGCAGGCGCTGGCGCTGATTCCCGGCACATCGCGCTCCGGCGCAACGATTATCGGTGGATTGTTCATGGGGCTGTCGCGTCGCGCGGCGACCGAGTTTTCGTTTTTTCTGGCCATCCCGACACTGATCGCGGCAACTTTCTATCAACTCTACAAGGAGCGTGCGCTTCTCTCCTTCGACGATATTGGAATGTGGGTGGTCGGCTTTATGGCGGCCTTTGTTTCGGCCTTCTGGGCGGTTCGTGGCCTGTTGCGCTACATCAGCACGCACGACTTCACGATTTTCGCGTGGTATCGCATCGCCTTCGGCATCGTGGTGCTGACCACGTGGAAATTCGAGCTGATCGCCTGGACTGCCGCGTGAGTGGGTCGATCCTCTATCTGCACGGCTTCTGCTCATCGCCGGCATCCTGGAAAGCGCAGCTCGTTGCGCAGGCGATGAACGCTCGCGGCCTGGCAGATCGTTATTATTGCCCGGTGCTGCCGCCAATCCCCCGCGCAGCCATCGCGACGGCCGAAGCGATCATCGGCAGCCAGCCCGGTCCGCTGACGCTGGTCGGCAGCTCGCTCGGCGGCTTTTACGCCACCTGGCTGGCGGAGAAATACGACTTGCGGGCGGTGCTGATCAATCCGGTCGTCCTCGCCTCAATCGCGCCGGGTACGTTTGTCGGCACCCAGACCAATTTCCATACCGGCCAATCCTTCGAATTCACGCCCCAGCACGTCGCGCAGCTCGCCGCGCTTGAAGTGCCGCGCATAACTCCGGAGCGCTATCTGCTGATGGTCGAGACCGGCGATGAGTTGCTGGACTATCGGCGCGCCGTCGCGCACTACGCCGGTTGCCATCAGATGATCCTGGACGGCGGCGACCACAGCTTCACCCGTTTCCCGGATTTGTTGCCGCAACTGCTTGAATTTTGCGGGTTATAATGGCTCCGATGCATGTTCTGTTCGAAGAAGACGGCGCCTTCAAAACCGCCACCATCCTGACCGACAACGAAGCGTCGTTGCAGGTTGAGACGGCCACCGGCAAGCGCGCCAAGATCAAGTCGGCGAACGTTCTCTTGCGCTACATGGAACCCTCGCCGGGCGAATTGTTGGGTCGTGCCGAATCCCTCGCTGAGGGCATTGAAACGGATTTTCTTTGGGAGTGCGCGGGCGATGGCGAATTTTCTTTTTGTGATTTTGCCGACGAATACTTCGGCGGATCAGGGCACAAAGCCACGCCGGTCGAAGCGTCTGCGCTCCTGCTGGCCCTGCATTCAGCGCCCGTCTATTTTCATCGCAAGGGCAAAGGGCGTTTCCGCAAGGCCCCTCCAGACATTCTCGCAGCTGCTCTGGCCGGTCTTGAAAAGAAGCGTCAGCAAGCACTGACCGTCGAGCGCATGGTCGGCGAACTCAAGTCCTTCAGACTACCGCCCGAGTTTGCGCCGTTGCTCAACCAATTGCTCTACAAGCCCGACCGCAACCGCTTTGAAACGCGTGCACTGGAAACCGCCTGCGCTGAAACCGGACTCTCCGCGCCGCACCTGCTGGAGAAATGCGGCGCCATCCCGTCGGCAAGCAACTACCACCTGCAGCGCTTTCTGCTCGAATACTTTCCGCGCGGCATCCGCTTCCCGGATATCGAGCCACCCATGCCGCCAGCCGGGTTGTCGCGCGCCTCTGTAGAGGCCTTCTCGATCGACGACGCGGCCACCACCGAGATTGACGACGCCTTTTCATTGCAGACATTGCCCGGCGTCGGCTGGAGGGTCGGCATTCACATCGCGGCGCCCTGCCTCGCCATTGCACCCGATTCGCCGCTTGGGGAGATCGCGCGCGAGCGTCTGTCGACCGTTTACATGCCGGGCAGCAAGATCACCATGCTGCCCGAAGCCATTGTCGAGCGTTTTACGCTGGCCGCGGGTCGCGACTGCCCGGCGCTATCCTTGTACCTGACGGTGACGCCGGAATTCGAGATCGTTGCACACGAAACGCGCATCGAAGTTGTGCCCATCGTCGCCAACTTGCGCCATCACGATATCGAGCCGCTGTTCAACGCGCAGACGCTGGCCGACGGCCTCTCCGAGTTTGCTTTTCGCGACGAGCTCAGAACGCTCTGGCATCTGGCCAATGCCTGTGAAGGCCGGCGCGGCAAGCCATCGTCGATGCAGGGCAACCACGACTACAATTTCTCTATCACGGGCGACCCGTCCGATGACGAATCCAGCCGTGTAGAAATCAGCGAACGCATGCGCGGCAGCCCGCTCGACAAACTGGTCGCCGAACTGATGATCGTCGCCAACAGCACCTGGGGCGGTGTGCTTGCCGAAAAGGGCATTCCAGCCATCTACCGCGCGCAGAGCGCCGGCAAGGTGCGCATGACGACCTCGCCACAGGCGCACGACGGACTGGGCGTGGCGCAGTACGCCTGGTCGTCGTCGCCGCTGCGCCGCTACGTCGACCTGCTCAACCAGTGGCAACTGATGGCGTGCCTGAACGGCGATACGCCGCACTTCGGCGCCAAGTCCGACGCTCTGTTCGCTGCCATGCGCGACTTCGAACTGACCTACGGCGCCTACGCCGAATTTCAGCGGGGCATGGAACGCTACTGGTGTTTGCGCTGGCTGCGCCAGGAAAACGTGCACATCGCCGAAGCCACCGTCCGGCGCGACAATCTCGTCAAACTCGACAGCCTGCCCTTGATCCAGCGGGTAAATTCGGCACCCGAGTTGAAGCCGGGCCAGCGCATTCGTTTGTCCATCGAATCGGTTGATTACCTGACGCTCGAACTTGGCTGCCGTTATGTCGAGACACTCGATCTGGCCGAGAAAAATGCAGAGGAAATCGACGATACGCTTGAGGTGATCAACTGACGTGAGCCGTGCTGTCCGTCAAACAAGGGTTTCAACCAGCGAACGCAACCTTTGGTGGGCGGTCGGCATCTCGATGTTTCTCCACGCAGCCATACTCTCGCTGCACTTCAAGTTTCCCGATGCCTCGCGCGCCTTTCAGGACAAGGCGCTGGACATCATTCTGGTCAACAAGAAATCGGCGCGACGGCCGTCGGATGCCCAGGCGCTGGCGCAAGCCAACCTCGACGGCGGCGGCAATACCGACGAAAACCGACGCGTCAAGACACCGTTGCCCCCCTCGGAAAAGCAGCAAAGCGGCAGCGAACTGGAACAGGCGCAGAAGCGCGTACAGGCGCTTGAATCCCAGCAGGAACGTTTGCTCGCCAAGTCGCGCAGCAAAACGGCGGCCCCCCCGAAAGCCGAGAACGAGGCCCAACCCGAGCCGGTCCAGGGGGTAAGCGGCCGCGATCTGGCGAACCGTGCGCTGGAGATGGCACGCCTGCAAGGCGAGATCGACAGGAATTCGAATGAATACAACAAACGGCCGCGCCCGAAACACATCGGAACGCGCGCCGACGAATACCGGTTTGCCCGATATGTGGAGGACTGGCGGCTGAAGGTCGAGCGCGTGGGGACGCTCAATTATCCGGAAGCGGCCAAAGGCAAACTCTATGGCACGCTGCTCCTGTCGGTGACCATCAAAAGTGACGGCGCCGTCGACAAGGTCGAGATCAACCGCTCCTCCGGACACAAAATCCTCGACGATGCAGCACGCCGTATCGTCACCATGTCCGGTCCTTATGCCGCCTTTCCGCCAGACATCCGGCGCGACACGGACCTGCTTGTCATCACCCGCACCTGGAGCTTTACGACTCGCAACCAGCTCGAAACAGAGACATCGCGGTAGCCCCATGACAGACCACTACTGCGTATTCGGCAATCCGATCGGTCACAGCAAATCGCCGCTCATCCACACGGCGTTTGCCCGGCAGACCGATCAGGATATTCAATACACGGCTCGCCTTGTGCCACATGACGGCTTTGCCCTGGCCGTACATTCCTTTATCAAGGCCGGCGGGCGCGGCGCCAACATCACCGTGCCGTTCAAGGAAGAAGCCTTTCGCCTGGTGCCTTACCGGACGCCGCGTGCCGAGCTGGCCGGCGCGGTCAATACGCTGGTGGTCACCGGCAGCGGCATTGTCGGCGACAACACCGACGGTGCCGGATTGCTGCACGACATCACGCTCAATCTGGGCTGCCCGGTCGACGGGAAGCACGTGCTGCTGCTCGGGGCCGGCGGCGCGGCGCGCGGTGTCATCGGGCCGCTGCTGGACGCGCAGCCGGAAATGCTGGTCATCGCCAACCGCACCGTGTCCAAGGCCCAAGCGCTGGCCCGGCACTTTGCCCGCCTTGGCAAAGTTTCCAGTAGTGCTTATTCCGAACTGGCCGGGCAATCGTTCGACATCATCATCAACGCCACGTCGGCGAGCCTGGGCGGCGAGATGCCGCCGCTACCCGCCGGCCTCTTTTCCCCGCACAGCCTGGCATACGAGATGATGTACGGCCGTGGCGATACGCCGTTCATCACCTTCGGCAAAGGGCAGGGCGCGGCGCGCTTTGCCGATGGCATCGGCATGCTCGTCGAGCAGGCGGCAGAGGCCTTCTTCATCTGGCGCGGCGTACGCCCGCAAAGCGCACCGGTGATCAATATGCTGCGGAACGCCGACGTGTGAAGTCTGCCGCACAACTCCTTTCCCTCTCGATAAAGAGTCTGCTACTTGGCCTGTTCGGCCTGCTCCTGCTCTACCAGTTCTGGCTGTTTTGCTGGGTACTCTGGTGGAATTGGATCAACCCCGATACCACGCGCTTCATGGCAATCCGGCTCGCCGAATTGCAGATCAAGGATCCCAGGGCACAGCTCAAGAAACAATGGGTCGGTTATGGAAGAATCTCGATTAATCTGAAGCGCGCCATCATCGTCTCGGAAGACGACCTCTTCATCCATCATGAAGGATTCGACTGGGGCGGAATCCAGAAGGCCATGGAAAAGAACCAGCGGCGCGGAAAAATCGTTGCCGGCGGCTCGACCATTTCCCAGCAACTGGCCAAGAACCTTTTTCTGACACCGTCGAAAACCCCCTGGCGCAAGGCCGAGGAAGCGATCATCACCCTGATGATCGAATCGGTCTGGAGCAAGCAGCGCATTTTCGAGGTCTATCTCAACGTCATCGAATGGGGCAACGGCGTGTTCGGCGCCGAAGCGGCGGCGCGGCACTACTACGGCATCAGCGCCGCGCAACTTGGCCCCGAGCAGGCGGCACGACTGGCCGGTATGGTGCCGAGTCCGCGCTTCTACGACCGCAACCGCAACGCGCCCGGCCTGGCCAACAAGGCCGCGGTCATCCAGTCGCGGATGCCGTCGGCACAGGTGCCTTGAAAGCAGACGCATTACCTGTATCGGGCGGGGCTTCGAAGTGTCGTGCTAGCCCCGCATCACCCCGCGACCGGCCCGTGTTCAGGCGTTAAGACAGCAAGGCCTCCTGCTTATATTTGCGGGTCGCCAGAATTCCGAGCAAACCCAAGCCCATCAAGTCCGGTAGGCTGCTAGAATTCCCGTCTGGTTGACGCGTTGCAGTACAGGGGGAGTCCTGCCCGATGAGTGAAGACAAGAGCATCCTGGATCACCTGGCCAATGTGAAGGAATTGCTTGCCAAGCACAAGCTGGTCGAGGAACTCGTTCACCGCCAGGATATGCCGCGTCATGATCTCGTCGAGGAGGTCGTACACAAGCAGCATCTGGCCGGAATGCGTACTCTGCTCGAACGCATTCCCCTGGCCGAGATTGCCCAGATCATCGAGGCTCTGGAGCCCGAGGATCGCCTGTTGGTGTGGGAAGAGGTGCGCGAGGAGCGCGGCGAGCCGATCCTCGAAATTCTGTCCGACGAAGTGCGTCAGGAACTGATCGGCGACAGTCATCACCGCAACGAAAAGACGACCGTCAGTGCCTTCGAATTGCGCAACGGACGGCTCAGCCAGATCAACGTCAATACGCCTTACGACCTGAAATGCCTGAAGCCGATCTGGGTCGATCTGGTCGCGCCGACTCCCGAGATTCGGGCCTGGGTGGGGCGTTTCTTCGATGTTCAGCTGCCGAATCCAAGCAACCTGACCGACCTTGAGGCAAGCGCGCGTTTCTACATCGAGGACAACGGGGAAATTCATCTGCATTCGGATTTCCTGCTCGATACCAAGGAGGGATCGCGCAACGTGGCGGTGGCCCTGATTCTGCACCGGGATGTTTTATTCACCGTGCGTACCGAAGAGTTGCCGGTCTTCCGCCTGCAGCGTCTGCGCGCACGCACCCAACCGGGTTACGTGACCGACGGCAAGGATGTGCTGCTCGATCTCTATGCCGCCGATGCGGAGTATTCGGCCGATGCGCTGGAAGATGTCTATGCCGCGCTGGAGGAAGTCGGCAAGCACGTGCTGGGCACGGAGATCACCGACAAGGAGGCGGCCATGATTCTGGCCGACATCGCTCGCGAGGAAGACCTGAACGGGCGCATTCGCCGCAACGTCCATGACACCCGCCGCGCTGTTTCCTTCCTCACCCGCGGCAAGTTTCTCGGCCCCGATCAGATGGAGGATGCCCGCCAGATTCTGCGCGATATCGAATCGCTTGACGGTCACACGTCATTTCTGTTCGGGAAGATCAACTTCCTGATGGACGCCACGGTCGGGTTCATCAACATCAACCAGAACAAGATCATCAAGATATTTTCCGTGGCCTCGGTCGCCATGCTGCCACCGACCCTGATCGCCAGCATCTACGGCATGAACTTCAGGTGGCTCCCCGAACTTCAATGGGAGTATGGCTACCCCTTCTCGATGACGCTGATGTTCGTTTCCGTCGTCGTTCCGTTCTGGTTCTTCAGAAAGAAGGGCTGGCTGCGCTAGTCGCAAGAACGAGCGGCAACAGATCACGGTGTGCTGCGCTTTGATCCAGGTACGAATACGTCTTATCCCGGAGGTTCCCTTGAGTATCACGCCCTCGCCCGCAAAGCTGTTGCCACCCGACCATCCGGAGCGCGCCACGCTCGCCGCCGAGGTTCTGGCGCGTGCGGCGGAGCCGCTCTCGGCACCGTGCCGGGCCACCTATGTGGCGGTGCGCATCGATACCGAGGCGCTTGATGCCGAACTGGCACACATCGCCGCACTTTGCGCCAGCCAGGGGCTGGAACCGCCACCCGAGCACGCCACGCACTGGTCCGCATCGCTCGGCGCGCAGCGTCTGAAGTGGGAGCGCCATGGCGAGTTTTCGAGCTACACCTTCTTCACTGAAGGGCTGAACCCCCAGCCTTACAGCGAGCCGGTGGCCGCGCTGCTACCGCCGGGCTGGCTGGCCGCCGTGCCGGGGCAGACGGTGTTCGCCGCCCACGCCAAACTGATGGTGGCCGATGTGCAGGCCGACGGCGCCGCAGCAATACCTTTGGCCGAACAGTTCTCCACCCATTTCGGACAGAACATGGTCGTCGGTTCGCGCATCGGCGACGGCGCAGGCCTGGCGTTCACCGATTTCGTGATCCATGACGACGGCTTTGCACGCTTCCTGCTCCTGGACAAGGACATGACCGCGCGCTCGGCCGGCCGGATGCTGCAACGGCTGTTCGAGATCGAGGCCTATCGCATGATGGCACTGCTGGCGCTGCCGATAGCGCGTGAGCTGTGGCCACGGCTGATGACGATCGAGCGTACGCTGGTCGGGTTGATCGAACGCATCGCCTGCGACGCCGGCGAGGACGAGGACTTGCTGCATCGGTTGACGGCGCTGGCTACTGAGGTGGAAAGCGCACTGGCCGCCAGCCAGTTTCGCTTCGGCGCCAGCCGCGCTTACCATGCGCTGGTCACCACCCGCATCGGCGAATTGCGCGAACAGCGGATCCGCGGCCTGCAGAATTTCGACGAGTTCATGACCCGGCGGCTGAGCCCGGCAATGGCCACCTGCGCCACGGTGTCGCAGCGGCTGGGCGACCTTTCGGACCGGGTGGCGCAGGCCAGCACCCTGCTGTCGACCCGGGTGAACATCGTTCGCGAACGCCAGAATCAGGAGCTGCTGGCCGCCACCGCGCGCCGCGCTGCACTTCAGCTCAAGCTACAGCAGACCGTGGAAGGGCTGTCGCTGGCCGCCATCGTTTATTACCTGACGGGCCTGGTGGGCTACGGCGCCAAGGCGCTGAAGACGCTCGGCGTGCCGATTTCGCCCGATCTGGTCATCGGCGCGGCCATTCCGGTTCTTGCTCTGGTCGGCTTGCTGCTATTGCGGCGCGTACACCGCCGCTTGGGTCAGGACTCGGACGTGGGCGCCACTTAGGAGCGCCCGCGAAAGATCTTCCCGGCTTCACAGTACTCGGAGTTGGCTCGTCGAGTTAGCCTGCGGCGTTCCTCATAGGGGATGCTGAGAGCGATTCCGATGTGTTCCAAAAGCATTGGCACTACCATGTCTTGAAAATCGCTTCTGCCGCAGCGACCGTTTCGGCGATATCCGCTTCACTGTGTGCTGCCGAAACAAAGCCGGCCTCGAAGGCGGACGGCGCGAAGTAGTGTCCGGCGCCCAGCATGGCATGAAAGAAACGATGGAATGCGTCCTTGTCGCATTCCATGACTTCGGCGTAACTGTGCGGCCGCTCCCGGCGGAAATAGAGACCGAACATGCCGCCGACCGATTGGGCGGAAAATGTCACGCCGTGTTGCGTCGCCGCCGCCGCCAGCCCGTCGCACAAGGCCTGGGTTTTTTGTGTCAGCGAATCATGGAAGCCGGGTTGCTGCACGAGCTTCAGAGTCGCCAGTCCGGCCGCAACGGCCACCGGATTGCCCGACAGCGTTCCGGCCTGATAGACGGGGCCGAGCGGCGCGATCATTTCCATGATCTCGCGCTTGCCGCCGAAGGCACCGACCGGCATGCCGCCGCCAATCACCTTGCCAAGCGTGGTGAGATCCGGCTTGATGCCGTAGTAGCCTTGTGCACACTGCGGGCCGACGCGGAAACCCGTCATCACTTCGTCAAAGATCAGCACTGATCCGTGTTTGCTGCACAATTCGCGCATCGCCTGCAGGAATTCCTGCCTGGGGGCGATCAGGTTCATGTTGCCGACGACCGGTTCGACGATCACTGCCGCGATGCTGTCGCCATACGCGGCGAAAGCGCTTTCGAGCTGCGCGACATCGTTGTAGTCGAGCACCATCGTATGTTTCGCCAGGTCAGCGGGGACGCCGCCTGAACTCGGGTTGCCAAAGGTCAGCATGCCCGAGCCGGCCTTCACCAGCAGGCTGTCGCTGTGGCCGTGGTAGCAGCCTTCGAACTTGATCAGCGTATCGCGTCCGGTGTAACCACGCGCCAGGCGAATGGCGCTCATCGTCGCTTCGGTGCCCGAGCTGACGAGACGAACCATGTCGAGTGAAGGCAACAACTCGCAGAGCAGATCGGCCATCTCGACTTCGCTTTCGGTCGGCGCGCCGAAGGAAAGCCCGAGAGCGGCCGCCTTCTGAACGGCGGCAACAACCTCTGGGTGCGCATGGCCGAGAATCAGCGGGCCCCACGATCCGACGTAGTCGAGGTAGCATTTTCCGTCCGCGTCCGTCATGCGCGACCCGCTTCCCTTGGCGAAGAAGCATGGCGTGCCGCCGACCGAGCGAAAGGCGCGGACAGGGGAATTGACACCACCAGGAATATGTCGCTGTGCGCGCTCGAAGAGGTGTTGATTGCGGTGACTCAAGCTCGTTCTCCTTTGAACAGTTGCTGAAAATCCCTGGCGTGCGACGCGATGTCGCCAGCATCGAACAGATCCGTGATGACGGCAAGCAGGTCGGCACCTGCTGAAACCAGTGCGGGCGCATTTGCCAGGGTAATACCGCCGATGGCGCATCCCGGAACGCCCAGTTCGTCGCGGCAGCGGCGGAACAGCGACAGTGGCGAACGGACGGCATACGGTTTGGTCGGCGACGGGTAGACTGCGCCGAAGGCAACGTAATCGGCACCAGCCCCGACCGCAGCGCAGGCCAGATCGAAATCTGCATAGCAGGACGCCCCGAGCAGTTTGCCCGGACCCAGCGCGAGTCTGGCGGCGGCCAGATCGCCATCGTCCCCGCCCAGATGCACGCCGTCGGCATCGACCGAGCAGGCCAGCGCCACGTCGTCATTGACGATAAGGCGGGCGCCGAATCGTCGACAAAGCGAGAGCAGCGCATACGCCCGGTCGGCTTGTTCTGCGGGCCGGCGTGCCTTGTCGCGATACTGGACGAGCCGGACACCGCCGCGAAGCGCGGCTTCAACGCCCGTCAGGAGGGTTGGCTTGTCGAGGCCGTCCGGGGTGATGGCATAGAGCCCGCGCAATGACATCATTCTGCTTCAGCCATGATTGATCATGCCTTCCGGCGCGCCCTGAAGAAACGATCCGGAATGAATTGCCCCTTTCCCGGCCGGAAACCCGCCGCCAGCGTCTGCCAAGTATAGTCCTGCGCTTCGCGCACCGCATCGCC
Source organism: Candidatus Propionivibrio aalborgensis (assembly GCF_900089945.1). Classification (GTDB taxonomy): domain Bacteria; phylum Pseudomonadota; class Gammaproteobacteria; order Burkholderiales; family Rhodocyclaceae; genus Propionivibrio; species Propionivibrio aalborgensis. Next base: position 12,209 of record NZ_FLQY01000391.1, read on the forward strand.
GACGGTCAGACCGTGGGCCAGATGAGCTGCCACGGCCGACGCCAGCGTGCAGCCTGAGCCGTGATAGCTGCCGGCCAATCGTTCCCAGCGGTCGCTACGTACGAGGCCGTCCGCGTTGTAGAGGTCATTGACCACCTGTGGAGTATCTTCATGCGTGCCGGTAATCAGGACATGGTCACAACCCAGGTCGATCAGTCGGTGGGCGCATTCTTCGAGCCGCATATCGCTTTCGCAGTCCTCCGCATTTGTCATGCCGGCCAACCAGCGCGCCTCAAGGGAATTCGGTGTCAGGATGCTGACCAGCGGCAGCAGCAATTCGGTTAATGCCAAAACCATGCTCTCATCAGCCAGTTGATCTCCTCGCCCGGATGCAAGCACCGGATCAAACACCACCGGAAGATCGGGATAATCGGACAGTATTCGAGCAACCGCCCTGATGTTTTCGACACTTCCAAGAACGCCTATCTTGAAGCAAGCGACCGGCATGTCTGAAAGAAGGGTGCGCGCCTGAGCTTCGACCCAGTCGGCGTTTACGGGCAGAACGCTCGTGATGCCGAGAGTGTCCTGCACCGTCAACGCCGTTATGACAGATAGCGCATGGCAAGCCAGCGATGTAACCGTCATCAGGTCGGCCTGAATGCCGGCACCTCCCGTGGGGTCGCTGGCGGCAAATGTCAGGACAATCGGAGGCGGCAGTTGCATCGATAATGAATCCATGAAAGCGAACCGGCGCCGGGACAAGAAAAGCCTTGGCAGAGGGAAGAACGTATGGCTAGAATCGGAGGCAATTCACGCGGCCGATTTTACCCGAAATACGAATCACGCTATGAAAACTACTGAAGATGCCGCATATTGCACTTGGATGTGTCTGATCTGCGGCTACGTATATGACGAAGCGGCAGGCAGTCCGGAAGAAGGCATTCCGGCGGGAACACGCTGGCGGGATATCCCGATCAACTGGGTGTGCCCGGAATGCGGTGCGCGCAAGGATGAATTCGAAATGCTTGAAATCTAAATCATTGATGTATAGTACCGCCTGAATATAAGAGATGTATTAGCCATACCATCCGATTTGATCAGAGCCCTCAAGATTAGAAATGAAGGGCAGCCTGGAGGAAAAAATTGGCCGACGCTGCGAACCTGAGTGGCATCAAAGTGATGATCATCGACGACAGCAACACTATCCGGCGTAGCGCGGAAATATTTCTCGTGCAGGCCGGTTGTCAGGTTGTTCTCGCCGAGGATGGTTTTGACGCTCTCGCAAAAATCGCTGACCACCAGCCCGAAGTCATCTTCTGCGACATCATGATGCCCCGGCTCGATGGCTACCAGACCTGTGCGCTGATCAAAAAGAACCAGCGCTTCCGCAATACACCGCTGATCATGCTTTCGTCAAAGGACGGTCTGTTCGATCGCGCGCGCGGACGTATGGTCGGTTCCGACCAGTACTTAACCAAACCGTTTACCAAAGACAGTCTGCTGCAGGCAGTCGCAACTTTTGCGCGTCAGCCGGACTGAGATTGAATTCATAACTTCAAGGGCACCCAGGGAGTCACCGCCATGTCAATCAAGAAAATCCTCGTCGTTGACGATTCACCTACCGAACGTCATGCCATGCTTGAGCTTTTGTCCAAGCATGGCTACCAAGTCATTACTGCCGAAAGCGGCGAAGAGGGCATCGCAAAAGCAAAGGCCGAATTGCCGGATCTGGTCTTGATGGATGTCGTGATGCCCGGACTCAATGGTTATCAGGCGACCCGAACGCTGACACGCGACGAAGCGACCAAGCATATCCCTGTCATTGTGTGCACCTCAAAGGGCCAGGAAACCGACAAGATCTGGGGCTTGCGCCAGGGCGCGCAGGACTACCTGGTCAAACCGGTCAATAGTGAAGAGCTGCTGGCCAAAATCGCAGCCCTGTAGGCATCAAGACACGGTATGGCAAAAAAAGGGAGTCTACGCGAGTTTCAGGCGCACTTGGCCAAGCGGCTTGCCGGAGTCAGCGACCAGAGTGCAGCGGGCCTGCTGGGCGTTCAGGCAGGATCCGACTTCTGGCTGATCAGCCTGTTCGATTCCGGTGAAATCATTCCGCTGACGCCACTGACCGGCGTTCCTTTGACCAAGCCCTGGTTTGCCGGCATTGCGAATATTCGCGGGAATCTTTACGCGGTCGCCGATTTTTCCGCTTTTCAGGGCAAGGAAGCCACTCCACAAAACGCCAGTTCGCGATTGCTGCTGATTGGCACTCGCCATGGTGACAACGCCGCACTGCTGATTCCACGCGTTCTCGGCCTGCGCAATCTTGACGATCTGACACCGGTGGCTACTGATCCCGACGCGCCTCCCTGGTCGAGTGAAGCTTATTCCGATAACGAGGGGCGCCGCTGGAATATGCTGAATGTGCGCCGGCTCCTTTCGGATGACTCTTTCATGGACATTGGCGTTTGAGACCCTCATGTATTTCAACCGTACCTGAAGACACGTACGCTCAATACGTTGCTACCGGAGATCCAACATGGCGTTCAACCTGAAACTATCTGGCTCAAATGATGCTGCGGGTCAAACCGCATCCGACACCACGATCATGGATGATGCTCAACCGATCGCCACAAAGAAAAGCGCCTCCGGTCCGGGCTTTCTGGGTCAGTACTCCGTCATCAAGCAGCTGCAGATTCTCGGCGGGGCTTTTCTCCTTATCGTGGTAATCATCATCGCTTTCGTGTATCGCGACAACCGCGAATCGGCTTTCAACAGTACCTACATTGCGACCGCCGGTGAAATGCGAATGCTCTCGCAGCGTCTGGCCAAGGCTTCCAGCCTTGCATTGCAGGGAAATACGTCGGCATTCAAGCAGTTGCGTGATTCGCACAGCCAGTTTGTCACCAATCTGGAACGCCTGACCAAAGGCGGCGAACTGGCCGGCACGACGGTGCCGCCATCGCCCGATGACGTGCAACCCCAACTGCAGGCGCTAACCAAAACCTGGAGTGCAACGGACAAGGACGCGGTCCAGTTGCTTGATATGGAAACCAACCTGGTCGCACTAAGCAAGGACGTGGCTTCCATTACGAACAAGAACCCGGAAATGCTCGAGCTTTCGGAGCAGGTTGCTGCACTCAAGCTACAGTCCGGTGCAGGTGTGCGGGAGATTGCCGCGGCCAACCAGATGGTGATGTTGACGCAACGTATTGCGAAGAACGCCAGTTCGTTGTTGGTGGGCGACGAAATCAGCCCCGAAATCGCCTTCCTGCTGGGCAAGGATACGAACACCTTCCGCGAGTTGCTGAACGCCCTGCAAAAGGGTAACGAAAACCTGCGCATTTCTGGCACAACAGACGCAGACACCAAGCGCAAACTCGGCGACCTGGAAACCAGTTTCAAGGAGTACCAAGACGCTGTCGGTGGCATTCTCGGCAGCATGCAACGACTGACACTGGCGAAGCGGGCGGGTTCTTCAATTTTCCGCAACAGCGAAGGCTTGCTCGAGTCAACGGATAACCTGGCAAACGCCTACCAGCAGGGCGGGCGGCTGGCATACGGCGTAACATTTGCCGTGCTGATGTTTCTGGCATTGGCGACGCTGGCCATGATGGCCAAGGTTTACCTCGACGACTCTCGGCGCCAGGCGGAAACAGCCAACGAGAGCCGACAGGCCACTGAGTCGATCAATCGCCAGAATCAGGATGCCATTCTGCGGCTGATGAACGAACTGGGGGATTTGGCTGACGGCGACCTGACCGTTACCGCGACCGTTTCCGAGGACATTACCGGTGCCATTGCCGACTCGATCAACTACACCATTGAGGAACTACGCGTACTGGTACGCCGCATCAACGATGCGGCGGGGCGAGTGACAACAGCCACTGGCATCGCACAGCAAACCTCCGTCGAATTACTTGAGGCAGCGCAACGTCAGTCAGAAGAAATTCAGGCGGCCGGTCTTTCCGTCCTGGCCATGGCCAGTTCGATGACCAAAGTGTCGGGTGACGCCGACCAGTCGGCCCAGGTAGCGCGTCAGTCGTTGGCCGCTGCCGGAAAAGGCACGCAAGCGGTGCAGGATTCAATCAAGGGGATGACCGAAATTCGCGAACAGATTCAAGAAACATCAAAACGGATCAAGCGGCTTGGCGAATCTTCACAGGAAATCGGTGAAATCGTTGAGCTGATTTCCGACATTACCGAACAAACCAACGTACTGGCGCTTAACGCCGCCATTCAGGCCGCTTCTGCCGGCGATGCCGGGCGAGGGTTCACCGTGGTTGCCGAGGAAGTGCAGCGTCTCGCCGAACGTTCCGGCGAAGCGACGAAGCAGATTGCGGCGATTGTGAAAACCATTCAGACCGACACGCAGGACGCTGTGTCCGCCATGGAAGAATCAACGCACGGCGTGGTTGAAGGCGCGAGACTATCCGATGCAACGGGCCAGGCGCTTGCCGAGATCGGGAGCGTTTCACAAAATCTTGCCGAACTGATCGAGAACATTTCAGGAGCAACGCGCCAACAAGCCGATTCGGCAACCAGCGTGGCGGGAAAAATGCAAGACATTCTGCGCGTTACGGAGCAGACGACGGCCGGAACGCAACAAACTGCCACTGCGGTCGGCGAACTGGCAGACCTGGCAACGGAACTGAAGGGTTCGGTTGCCGGCTTCAAGGTGGGCTGATTAGCCTGAGCAGAGATCGGAGACACTGCCCCAATGAATGCCGCAACGGAATTCGATGTCGGCCCGCTGACCTGGGTCAAGAGCGAGATCGACCTTGCACTGGAACGTGCTGACCAGGCGCTGCAGCAATTCTCTGCAAGCGTTGTCGCAGGTTCAGGAGACCTGACGCAGCTTAGATTCAGCCGCACACACTTGCACCAGGTACAAGGTGCGCTGACCATCGTCGGCCTTGACGGGGTCACTCAGTTTGCAGAGGCGGTCGAATCGTTGCTTGAGGGGATTGAGCAACAGAAACGTCCTGCCGACGACGATTTCGTCGCTCTTGCACAGCGCTCCCTGGCTGCCATCAGCCACTATCTCGGTGACCTGATCAGCGGCCAGCCGAACCAGCCATTGCGCCTTTTGCCGCTCTACCGCGAGGTGCAGGAGGCGCGAGGGCTGGAGCACGTCTCGGCCACTGATCTCTTCTTCCCGGACTTGACCGCCCGCCTGCCGCGCCGCGAAACCCCGGCGCGGAAGATCGCGCACAGTGACTTGCAGCGCCTTGCGCGACAAGAACGCGCGCGCTTTCAACACGGTCTTCTGGCATGGCTGCGCGCGCCACACGATAGCCGTGGCATCAGCGAAATGCTGGGTGCGATAAAGCGTATTGAAAACACGCAGGATGTCCCGTCGGCTCGCGCTTTCTGGTGGATTACGAGTGGCTTTCTCTCAGCATTGGCCGAGGACAGCTTGCCGGGAGAGACGAACGTCAAGCAATTGTGCGCGCGCATTGATCTGCAGATACGTCGCTTGATTGAAGGATCGAAGAATGTCGCTGAGCGCCTGATGCGCGACGTGCTCTATTTCGTCGCCAGCGCTGACAGCAACAACGATACGGTTCGGCTGGTCAAGAAGACCTATCAGTTGCATGCAATCATCCCGACCACCGCCACGAGTGCCCCGGCACCGGAGGAAGCCGTTCGCCGCAAACTGCGTGATGTGATCACGCTGACCGAAGAAGCCTGGAATAAGTACTGCACCGGTACCATGCAATCGCTTCCCTTGTTCAGGGAACACGCCAACGCCTTGTCTGCAGTCGTCGAACAGCTTGGCCATACTGACTTCCGCCGGCTGGCGCAAGCCATTGCCGCAGCCGCCAACTGGCTGTCAGAAGGCAGCTCCCGGCATTCGGAATCGCTGGCGATGGAAATCGCAACCGCGATTCTCCTGACCCAGAATGCGCAGGAAAATTTTGAGCAGCTCGGAAACGATTTTGCTCACCAGGTCGATGTCACCGTAGCCCGGATACATGGTTGCATTGCTGGAACTCCGCCACAGCCCGGATCGGAAGTCCCGTTGCTCGACGAGATGTCGCGCAAGGCTCAGGAAAAGCTGCTGGTCGGGCAGGTCGCCAAGGAGATCCAAAGCAATTTTGCACAAATCGAACAGGTGCTCGATGGATTCTTCCGCGATACCTCGAAGAGCGCGGATCTCGTCAGCCTGGAGGTTCCGTTCCGCCAGGTCGTAGGCGCCTTGACCATGATGCGCCACGACGCTGCTGCCGTTGCTGTGCGCGAGTGTTCGGAAGAAATCAAACGCTTTGCAGAACCTGAGAGCCCCTCACAGGAAGCGGATTTCGAGCGCGTGGCCAACCAGTTGTCCATGATCGGCTTCTTTATTGATTCCCTGCAACATGGCGCTGTCGACTTTGAAGGCTTCGTCAGGCAGATGCAGTCAGGCACGGCGCTGGAGGCTGAAGAGACCGGCGAGCTCGACGAATTTGAAGGAATTGATGAGTCCGGACCGTTCGAAGAGATCGGGACATTCGAAATGGCCGAGGATGCGGAAGTACCCAAATCCGACATTTCGGTTGAGCAGGAGGTCGAGCGACTCAAGCTTGAGACACACGCGCTTCTCGGCGCTCTCAAGGAGCAGGCGGGCAACGAGAATCTGATCGAACAGGTAAGACACAATCTGTCGGCACTGAAGAACGATGCCGATCTCGTCGCTGACACGGCACTCGGCGAACAGGCCAAGGCCATGCTGACGGCATTCAAGGCGGGGGGAGTTGCTTGGTCGCAGATTGAGCAGTTCATGGCAACACTCAAGCCAGAACTCCCTGAATCGATGAAATCATCGGCAGAAACGGTTCAGCTCTCGCAAGCCAGCAACGAAGAGATCGACGCCGAACTGCTTGATATATTTTTGGAAGAAGCGAACGAGGTTCTTGGCACCATCGATGAGAACCTGCAGGCGCTGAAAGGCCAACCACATAACGTCGAATTATTGACAACGATTCGGCGTTCGTTCCACACGCTCAAGGGCAGTGGACGCATGGTTGGCCTGACGGATGTTGGCGAGGCCGCCTGGTCCATTGAGCAGACCCTTAATCTATGGCTACGGCAGGAGCTGGAAGTTGGCGCTTCCATTTTCGATCTGCTTGAGCAGGCACACAGCGTTTTCGCGACATGGGTCCGCTATCTGGAAACTCAAACAGGAAGTGCTCCCGATCCGACCGACCTGATCACTTTTTCCGATTCGCTTCGACGAGAGAAGGAAGAAGTGCAGGAGGCTCCTCCGGCGCCGACTGTTGACGCAACGGCGAGTAGCGAAGTCGAGGGTGAACTCGAAACGATCTCGCTTGACGAACTGCCGTCGGAAACTCCCCTGGAATCGGAAGAATCACCAGAGGCTCTTCAGAGCGCCGAATTGATTGAATTCGATGCCCCGCAACCACCGCCTGAACAAGAGGGGGCCAATCTCGCCAGCGATCTCGAGATAGTTGAGGAAATCGATGAATCGGATTTCAGCTTTGACACTCCCGTCGAGGAAGCGGCGGCGCAAGCTGAGGAGGGCGCGCTGCCGGATGTCGAACCTTCAGCTGTCGAGCCTGTAGCGAGCGAGTCGGAAGCACAATTGCGAATCTCCATCTCGCCAACGCTATATGAGATATTTTCTGAAGAAGCAGACGTTCATCTGGCTACGTTGCACCGCGAACTGCCAGTCCTGGAAAAGGATGAATTGACGCCTACCCCGCAGGATATGTACCGGGCGGCTCACACACTCGCCGGCATCTCCGCAACAGTCGGGATTTCGTCCGTCAATCAATTAGGCCTTGCGCTGGAACATGCACTGTTGCGCCGCGACAATTCGGCACAACCAGGCAGCCTGGAAGCCCTCGGGATAGTCAGACAGGCCGTCGGCGAGCTTGATCTGATGCTGTCATCCCTGGCCGATGAACGCGAACCCGACGTGCCCGCAGGGCTGATCGAAGCCCTGGATTCACTTTATCCGGCAAACCTGGTTACATCTCAGGAACCGCCTGCAGAGCATGAAGCCGCAACGGAACAGCCAGCGAGTGGCGAAACAGTGCCGCCGCAGGAAACCGCCAAAGCCGAATTCGAACACAAACCTTCTTTCTTGTCTGAAATCAATCAACTGAAGGACGAGATTGACGAGCAACTGCTGCCCATATTCCTTGAGGAAGCGGTTGATCTGAATCAGGGCATTGCCACTCAGCTACGTGCCTTGCGTACCGAGCCAAACAGTGCGGAAGCGTTTCGAACGCTCAAACGCCAGTTGCATACCCTCAAGGGCAGCGCCCGGATGGCTGGCGCAATGAATCTGGGCGAAATAACACACGCCATTGAAACACGCGTTGATCAGGCCAGCAGCGCCGATGGCGTTCCGCTCGAAGTGATTGACGAAATCGAAAGCGCCTTTGATTCGGTGCTACAGATTATCGAACGTCTCCAAAAAGGAGAAAAACTCGACCAACTGCCTGAAACGCCTGCTGCACCGCATGTGCAGGTCGACGACGCTGCGCTTGCGAAGCCGGGTGCGGAGCCGGAGAAGGTTGCTGTTACTGTAGAGCGCCGGACGGATCGTCGTGGCGATCGATTGCGCGTTGCCGAGGCCGAAGTCGATGCTGAAGCTCTCGCACAACGGGCCACCTTGCGCGTTCGCGCAGACGTCATCGACCGACTGGTAAATGAAGCGGGTGAATTGTCGATCGCCCGCGCGCGGATTGAAGGCGAGATGCGCAGCCTGAAAACGTCTCTGCTCGATCTGACGGAAAACGTGATTCGTTTGCGCCGTCAGTTGCGTGAAGTCGAAATTCAGGCTGAATCGCAAATGCAATCGCACACTGCGCAAACCAATGAGCAGCACGCCGGGTTCGATCCGCTGGAACTGGACCGTTTTACCCGCTTCCAGGAACTTACACGGATGATGGCGGAGTCGGTCAACGACGTTGCCACTGTCCAGCAAAACCTGCTGAAGAACCTAGACGACGCCAATGCCTCGATCATCGCCCAGGCTCGCCTGAACCGTGAGGTTCAACAAGCCCTAATGGCAGTTCGCATGGTGCCATTTGGCAGTCTGGCGGATCGCCTGTACCGCATTGTCCGGCAAACCTCCAAGGAGCTTAACAAACGCGCCAACCTTGAAATAGTGGGAAGCCAGGTAGAACTTGACCGAAGCGTACTGGACAAGATGGGCGCTCCGCTGGAGCACTTGCTTCGCAACGCTATCGCTCACGGCCTGGAAGAACGCGAAATACGGGTTGCGCAGGGCAAGCCGGGTATCGGCGAGATTTCACTGGCGCTCAAACAGGAAGGTAACGAAATCATTCTGAGCCTTACCGATGATGGTGCCGGACTCGACTATGAGCGAATTCGTGCGCGTGCCATTGACGCCGGGCTGCTGGCTGCCGACGAAGAAGCCAGCCCGACGCGCCTTGCAGATATGATCTTCACTTCGGGCTTTTCGACTGCTACCGACGTATCGCAGATCGCGGGTCGCGGTGTTGGCATGGATGTGGTCAAAACCGAGGTTAGCCGCCTGGGCGGTCGGATCGAAATAGTATCCGCGTCCGGCCAAGGAACGCAGTTCCTGCTTTACATTCCGCTGACGTTGGCTGTTACCAAGGCCTTGTTGGTACGCGCCGGCAACAAGAACTATGCCATTCCATCAGTGATGATCGAGCAGGTGCTCGATCTCAAGGAAGACGCCCTGAGCCGAATTCGTGATGCCGGTAGCGCCGAATGGATGGGGAACCAATACCCATTCAATTACCTGCCGCATATGCTCGGTGAAATACAGACCCATCCCGATCATCAACGCCAGTACTGGGTCTTGCTGCTGCGTAGCGGTGCGCAACGGATTGCGGTACAGGTCGATGAGCTTCTCGGCAACCACGAAATCGTTGTCAAGAATATCGGACCGCAACTTGCCCGCGTCATCGGTATCGATGGGGCGACGGTTCTTGGCAACGGTCAGGTCGTGTTGATATTGAATCCGGTGGCGCTGAGCCGTCGATCGGTTGTTGAATTGGCCGCCCCGATTTCGACAACGCCCGAACTCCCTGCCGAAGAGACGGCTACCGCCACGCTGCCCAAAGTCATGATCGTTGATGACTCCTTGACTGTGCGCAAGATCACCGGCCGTTTGCTGGCGCGTGAAGGTTATCAAGTACTCACTGCCAAGGATGGCGTCGAGGCTCTTGAACAATTGCTCGATGTTGTTCCAGAGGTGATGATCGTTGATATCGAAATGCCGCGCATGGACGGTTTCGACCTCACGCGAAACATCCGTGCAGACAGCCGCCTTAAGGCAATTCCGATCATCATGATCACTTCGCGTACAGCCGAGAAGCACCGTGCCTATGCCTTTGAAATCGGTGTCAATAACTACCTCGGCAAGCCGTATCAGGAAGACGAATTGCTGCAGCTGGTAGCGGATTTCGTTTCGCAGCAACGCCACGCCTGACCACTGCCAAGCGCTCCCCAGAGCTTGTCGGGACTGACGAGCCAATTGAGTGTGGTCGAATCGATGATTCTTCGGCAAGCAGATCGTCCGGCAATGCCCATGTGCCACAGAGCGTCATGGATCGGGTTTTTCAGCCGCCGGATACTGCCCACGGTTAGGTGAGCGGTGGCATGCAGATCGCGTCCGGACCAGCCTCGATCCAAACCAGGCATTGATTCCCTTTGTATCGACTGGCGCCAATGATTAAAATGTACCTATGCAAAGCTTTGACCTGACCGATCATTTCCTTATCGCCATGCCGGCGATGGACGATCCGTATTTTTCTAAATCCCTGATTTACATTGCCGAACACAACGATCAGGGCGCACTCGGAATCATCGTCAATCGCCCGATCGACATGAGCCTGGCGACCCTGTTCGAAAAAATCGATGTGCCTTTCGAGACTCTGGGCATGGCTAATTTGCCGATCTTCTTCGGTGGGCCGGTTCAGACTGATCGGGGCTTTGTCCTGCATCGGCCGGTCGGCGAATGGCAGTCAACGCTGGCCGTCAATCAGGACGTTGGACTAACCAGCTCGCGCGATGTCCTGCAGGCTGTTGCACGTGACGGACAACCGCACGAAATCATGGTAACGCTTGGCTATTCAGGGTGGGGAGCTGGCCAGATCGAACACGAGCTGGCTCAGAATGCCTGGCTGACAGTGCCGGCCGACCCCCACATTCTGTTCGAACTCCCCTACGAAGACAGATTGCCGTCGGCGATGGAAATACTGGGCATCGATTTCAAGAATCTCGCCGTCAAGGCCGGACATGCCTGACGCGACCACGAGTACCCGCGGAACGGTGCTCGCTTTTGACTTCGGCGAAAAACGGATTGGCGTAGCCGTCGGCGAGTGCTTGCTTGGTCAGGCACATCCACTGACAACGATTCGGAGCGAGGTTAACGTCGAACGCTTCGCCGCGATCGCCGCGCTGATCGACGAATGGCAACCCGTCAGACTTATTGTCGGCCTCCCGGTAGCACTCGACGGCACGACGCACGCCATGACCGCGCGCTGCACTCGCTTTGCCAATCAGTTACGCGGCCGCTTCGGCATTGCCGTCGATTACGCCGAAGAACGGCTCAGTTCAGTCGAAGCGGAAGAAAGGCTGCGCGAAAGCGGTCATAATGCGAAAAGCGCCAAAGAACATATAGATGCTCTTGCCGCCCAGATCGTTTTGCAGGGGTTTTTTGAACGCAGCGCTAAACAACCTGTCGATGACCCTACGGATCACAAAATATATGCCACTCACCAAGTTGCCTGATGCCGAAGCGCAATGCGCCGAACTGGCAGCACTCATCCGCACGCAACTGAAGGCAAACACCATGCTGGTGGGGATTCACAGCGGTGGTGTCTGGGTCGCCCGACGTCTGCACGAATTACTCGGATTAGCCGGAGAAATTGGGCAGATCGACGTTTCGTTCTACCGCGATGATTTTGGCGAGAAAGGGTTGCATCCGCAGGTCAAGCCCACGTCGATTCCCTTCGACGTCGAGGCACTTCATCTGATTCTGGTTGACGACGTTCTATACACCGGCCGCACAACACGTGCGGCAGTAAACGAGTTATTCGACTACGGACGTCCCGCCAGCATCAAGCTTGCCGTTCTTGCCGATCGTGGGGGACGCGAGTTGCCGATCTGTGCCGAATTCTGCACCTGGCAAGTTGATCTGGAGGAGAACGAAGAGCTTGTGCTCGAACCCGAAGCGACGGGGAGGCTGCAATGGAAGCGGGTTGAACATGCTTAGTTCTCTGCACAAGAATCCGCAACTCAACACCAACGGGGAACTGACGCACCTGTTATCGATTCATGGTCTGCCAGTTGAAATATTGACGCAAATCCTCGATACGGCGTCAAGCTTCCTTAAAGTCTCCGACCGTGATGTGAAGAAGGTACCGCTGCTTCGGGGAAAAAGCGTTTTCAACGTGTTTTTCGAGAATTCCACACGCACGCGCACTACGTTCGAAATCGCGGCCAAGCGCCTCTCGGCCGACGTCATCAACCTTGATGTGACTCGCTCATCAACGGCCAAGGGTGAGACCTTGCTCGATACCGTCGACAATCTGGTTGCCATGCACGCCGACATGTTTGTTGTCCGTCACGCCGCTTCCGGTGCGCCTTACCTTATCGTTGATCACTTGCGCCGAGTTGGTCGAACTGATGTGCATGTCGTCAATGCCGGTGATGGACGACATTCGCACCCGACACAGGGTCTGCTCGACATGTACACGATCCGTCACTACAAAAAGGGTTTCACCAATCTGACCGTTGCCATCGTTGGCGACATCCTTCATTCTCGTGTCGCACGCTCGGACATTCACGCGCTGAAAACCCTGGGAGTCGCCCAGATTCGCGCGGTCGGCCCACAGACCTTGATGCCAGCGGACGTTGAAAAGATGGGTGTGCGCGTCTGCAACGACCTGCAGGAAGGACTCAGGGATTGCGACGTCGTAATAATGCTACGCCTGCAAAACGAACGCATGAATGGGGTATTGCTGCCCTCGGCACGCGAATACTTCAGCAGTTACGGACTGACGCCTGAAACGCTGGCACTGGCCAAAGACGACGCCATCGTGATGCATCCGGGTCCGATGAATCGTGGCGTTGAAATCGATTCAGAGGTCGCCGACGGGCCACAGGCTGTCATCTTGCCGCAGGTTACCTTCGGCATTGCGGTGCGCATGGCAGTGATGAGCATTCTGGCGGGGAACTGAACGATGCACAGCGAATTCAGCAGATTCGAACTCCCCCATATTCAAATCAAAAACGGCCGAGTGATCGACCCAAAGAACGGCATCGATGAGCAAGCAGACGTATTTGTCGCCGACGGGCGCATCCAGGCCATCGGCCAGCCGCCATCAGGTTTTAAGCCGGCGCAGGTACTTGATGCCAGCGAACGAATAGTCTGTCCCGGGCTGGTTGACCTGTCTACGCGTCTGGCCAACCTCGAATCCGAACTTTCAGCGGCAGTTGCGGGTGGCGTCACGGCAGTGGCCTGTCCGCCCGACACCAAACCTCCGCTCGACGAGCCTGGACTGGTTGAGCGCCTGGTCCGGCGCAGTGAAGCACTGGGTCTGGCGCGGGTTTTTCCTATTGGCGCACTCACCCAGCAACTGGCTGGCGAAAAGCTCTCCGAAATGGTCAGCCTGACGCGCGCCGGCTGCATCGCCTTCTCGCAAGCGAAGCAGCCCATCTTCGATACGCAGGTGTTGTTACGAGCAATGCAATATGCCGCCACCTTCGGTTACGCGACCCGCCTTCAGCCTCAGGATCACTACTTGGCACGCGACGGCGTTGCACACGACGGCGAAGTTGCCTCAAGGCTTGGCCTTGCCGGTATTCCGGTTTGTGCCGAGACAGTCGCTATCGTCACCGCACTTCAGCTGGCACAGGTAACCGGAGTTCGCTTGCATCTGGCCAGGCTGTCCTCGGCCGCGGGCATCGCTTTGGTTCGTCAGGCAAGAAACAATGGTCTGAACATCAGTTGTGACGTTTCCATTCATCACCTGCATCTCTGCGAAGCGGATATCGGCTACTTTGACAGCCATGCCCGCTTTGACCCGCCGCTCCGGTCGGAAAGCGACCGCGATGCGCTACGGGCAGCCGCGGCGGATGGACTGGCTACGATTTGCTCTGACCATACTCCCGTTGACGAAGACGGCAAGCAACTACCCTTTGCTGAATCCCTCTCGGGCGCTACCGGGCTCGAACTGCTGCTGCCGCTGGTCTTGAAATGGGCGGTGGAAATGAAACTTCCCCTGCTAACGGCAATCGCCAGGGTCACCTGCGACCCTGCCGCCATTCTTGGCATTGAAGCGGGCTCACTGAGCGCCGGGTGCCCTGCGGATATCTGTGTCTTTGACCCGACTGAGACGTGGTGCGTCAAGCCCATGGCGTTGCGCAGCGAGGGAAAGAATTCCCCGTTCATGGATAGCGAAATGACCGGCCGGGTGCATACGACGCTCGTAGGAGGACGCATCGTTTTCGAAATCCAGGAATCCAGGTTCAGCTAATCGGCAGTAAGCGCTGCGCGGCATCTGCCGGTGCCCCGATCACTTCAAGCACCTTGCGGCGCGAGGTCTGACCGCTTCTCAGGCAGACCGCCGACTTGGGCAATCCTAGGCGATCGGCAACAAATGCGATCAAAGCCGCGTTGGCCTGACCATCGATTGGAGCTGCAGCGAGACGTATCTTGAGCGCTTCGCCGTGCAATCCTGTAACCGCCGTCTGCTTTGCACCCGGCTGAATGTGCAGCTTCAGCGTGATTTTCCCGTCACTAACAAGCAGCCACGGGCACATCAGAGAAACATCAGTACGAGCTGAGCAAGCAGAATCGCGACCAGTGGCGAGAGGTCAATTGCCGCAATCGGCGGGACGATGCGTTGAATCGGGCGCAGGAAAGGGCGTGTCAGCTGGCTAACCGGCTGGACCAACGGTGAGTAGGGGCTCACCCACGACAGAATGGCCTGCAGGAAGAGCGCACCGATCAAAAGGTAGATACTGAAGCGCAGCGTCGCCAAAACGCCTTGCCACAAGATGATGCCGACCAGCGCGCCAGCAGGTGGCAGACCAACCGTGCCACGCAAAGAAATCGCTGCCGCCAGCAGTAGCACCTGCAACAGATACGCCGGCAAGAGGCTGGCCAGATCGAGGCCGAAAAATCCTGGCAAAACCTTGCGCAGCGGCATTACCAGCCAGTTTGTCAACTGCACGACGAAAGCACCGATCTGGTTGCGGAATGAGACGCGGAATGCCTGGAAGTAAAATCGCAACAGCAATGCAAAAGTGAGAAAACCGATCAGCGCATTGAGCAGGAATAGTCCGGCCTCGGTTAGCATGGCTAGTCCTTGCCGAGCAATTCGCCCAATTCGGCTCCCCGCGCATTGGCCGCAAGCACACCAGCAATGATGCTATCCTTGACGCCCCGCTCGGCCATTGCGAGCAATGCCGCTTCGGTTGTCCCGCCTTTGGAAGTGACTCTCTCGCGGAGGACGCAGGGAGAATCATCGGATTGGGCGGCCAGTTTGGCTGCACCCAGCGTCGTTTCAATTGCCAGCTGGCGCGCCTGCCTTGATGTCAGGCCGAGATCCATTGCTGCCTGCTGCAAAGCTTCAATAAACAGAAAGACATACGCCGGGCCACCACCCGAAACGGCAGTTACGGCGTCCATCTGCGCCTCATCAGCGACCCATACCGCGCTACCGACAGCTCGCAGGATACGCTCGGCACCGAGTCGCTCGGCTTCGGTGACGGTTGGCAAGGCGAACAGCCCGGTCATGCCGGAACCGATCAGTGCCGGGGTGTTGGGCATGGCCCGCACGAGCCTGTCGTACCCGCCTAGCCAGCGCGACAGATCGGCAAGACGCAAGCCGGCGGCGATGCTGATGACCAACTGCTGCTGCAGATGTTCTCGCAGCGGTGTGCAGGCTTCTTTCATCTGTTGCGGCTTGACGGCCAGCAACAAGGCGTCGCATTGAAAGGCGACGGCCTGAAGCTCGGAATAACATCGGACCTTGTGGTCTCTTTCAAGACGCGCACGATTATCGGCGCTGATCTCGATGACGGTGATATCGCCCGGTGGAAACCCCGTATTCAGCAAGCCGCCAATCAGCGCGCTGGCCATGTTTCCACCACCCAGGAATGTAATTTTCATGATTTGCTTCTTGCACCAAAAATTGCTGTACCTACACGTACGATTGACGCGCCTTCAGCTACTGCCGCCTCAAGGTCGTGAGACATGCCCATCGACAGGGTGTCGAGCAGCAGACCACTCTCCTTGAGGCGTTCAAATGCCTCGCGCAGCCGGCGAAACGACTTCCGTTGCTGTGCAAAATCTTCAACCGGCGCGGGAATGGCCATCAAACCCCGCAGCTTTAAGCGAGGAAGCAACGCCACCCGATGCGCCAATGACGATAAGTCATCCATCAGCGTGCCGCTCTTCGATTTTTCACCGCTGACGTTCACCTGCAGGCAAACCTGTAAGGGCGCGAGCGAGTCTGGGCGCTGCTCGGAGAGCCGCTCTGCAATCTTCAGGCGATCGACCGAATGCACCCAGTCGAATGCTGTGGCAACTTGCTTCGCCTTGTTACTTTGTAGAGGCCCGATGAAGTGCCACACCAGTCCAAGCGAGCCAAGCTCGGCGATCTTCGCTGCCCCCTCTTGCACATAATTCTCGCCGAAGGCTTGTTGTCCGGCCACCGCCGCCTCCCGGACAACCGACGCAGGCCACGTCTTGCTGACGGCGAGCAGACTAATATCGTCAGGGTTTCGTCCGTATTTTCGAGCTGCCGCGAAAATGCGTGCGAGAACGGCTTGCAGGTTAGCGGAAATTGTTGTCATAATCAAACGTCACCCGGATGTTCCTAAGTATAACACCGCACCCTGACCCCCGCTGAGGACGAACCCCGATGGATATCACCGAACTGCTGGCCTTTAGTGTCAAGAACAAAGCGTCTGACCTGCACTTGTCGTCGGGTCTGCCGCCGATGATCCGGGTGCATGGTGATGTACGCCGAATCAACTTGCCCGCCATGGAGCACAAGGACGTGCATTCCATGGTGTACGACATCATGAATGACGGCCAGCGCAAGCATTACGAGGAAATTCTGGAGTGCGATTTTTCCTTTGAAATCCCCAATCTGGCACGCTTCCGCGTCAATGCGTTCAACCAGAACCGGGGAGCGGCTGCGGTGTTCCGCACAATTCCTTCCAAGATCATGTCGCTTGAGGATTTGAACTGCCCGAAGATATTCAAGGATATTTCCGAGTATCCTCGCGGCATTGTTCTGGTAACCGGTCCGACCGGTTCGGGAAAATCGACGACGCTGGCGGCAATGGTCAACCATATCAACGAAAACGAACATGCCCACATCCTTACCGTCGAGGATCCGATCGAGTTCGTGCACGAATCCAAGAAATGCCTGATCAATCAACGCGAAGTCGGGCCGCATACACTTTCGTTCGCCAACGCCCTGCGTTCGGCGTTGCGCGAGGACCCGGATGTCATTCTGGTTGGCGAAATGCGCGATCTGGAGACCATCCGGCTGGCGCTCACAGGCGCCGAAACCGGTCACCTCGTTTTTGGAACGCTGCACACTTCGAGTGCTGCGAAGACGATTGACCGCGTTGTTGACGTCTTCCCGGCTGCCGAGAAGGAAATGGTTCGCTCGATGCTCTCGGAGTCGCTGCGTGCCGTCATTTCCCAGACCTTACTCAAGACCAAGGATGGCATGGGGCGAACGGCTGCGCACGAAATCATGATCGGCACGCCGGCGATTCGTAACCTGATCCGTGAAAACAAGGTGGCCCAGATGTATTCGGCCATCCAGACTGGTGCACAGCTTGGTATGCAAACGCTGGATCAGAATCTTCTTGAACTCGTCCGCCGGAACGTTGTTTCCGCCGCCGAGGCGCGCGGCAAGGCCGCCAACAAGGACGCTTTCCCGGGCGCATAATTCGTCAGCTTAGAGGGGTAAATCATGGAACGCGATCAGGCACTAAAATTCATGCACGATCTTTTGCGCCTGATGTCGCAGAAGAATGGTTCAGACCTCTTCATAACGGCCAACTTCCCTCCCGCGATCAAGGTGGATGGGAAGATCACCCCGGTCTCCAACCAGGTATTGACTGCGCAGCACACGGCTGAGCTGGCCCGTTCCATCATGAACGATCGCCAGGCGGCCGAATTTGAAGCCACAAAGGAATGCAATTTCGCCATCTCACCCTCCGGCATCGGACGTTTTCGTGTCAATACGCTGATACAGCAGGGCCGTGTGGCCGTTGTCTGCCGAACAATCAACCTGTCAATCCCGACGCTGGAAGAACTCGGATTGCCTACGGTGCTGAAAGATCTGGCGATGACCAAACGCGGTCTGGTCATTTTTGTCGGCGGTACGGGTACGGGGAAAACCACTTCTTTGGCCGCACTGGTCGACCACCGCAACAAGAATAGTCACGGACACATCATCACGGTCGAAGACCCGATCGAATTCATCCACGATCACAAAGGCTGCATCGTCACACAGCGCGAGATCGGCGTCGATACAGACACCTGGGAGGCGGCGTTGAAGAACACTTTGCGTCAGGCGCCCGATGTCATTCTGATGGGCGAAATCCGTGACCGTGAGACAATGGACCACGCGGTTGCCTTTGCCGAGACCGGACACCTCTGTCTGGCGACGCTACACGCGAACAGCTCCAATCAGGCCATCGACCGGATCATCAACTTCTTCCCGGAAGAGCGTCGTCACCAGCTTCTGATGGACCTATCACTCAACCTGCGCGCCCTCGTCTCGCAGCGTCTGCTGCCCAAAAAAGACGGCAAGGGCCGTGTGGCGGCTATTGAAATCATGCTCAATTCCCCGCTGATCTCCGATCTCATCTTCAAAGGCGAAGTGCACGAAATCAAGGAGATCATGAAGAAGTCGCGAGAACTCGGCATGCAAACCTTCGACCAGGCGCTGTTCGACCACTATGAAGCGGGCCGCATTACCTACGAGGACGCCCTGCGCAACGCCGATTCGATCAATGACCTTCGCCTGCAAATCAAACTGCACAGCAAAGACTCAAAAGATCGCGACCTTAACTCGGGGATAGGGCATCTCGAAGTCGTATAGCCTGCCCAAGCGTGGCCTAAGCGCTTAGGACTACAGCACCTGATTGACCAGACGATCCGCGCGCACCCGCGCCAGTCGCTTGATCAGGCGCTGGACAGGAAGCGGGTAGGTATCGACGGCATCCAGCGACTTATGATGATTCAGTCGTCGCGTGTGGACCATGATTCTTGCCAGCTCGGCCAGATGCTGGTCAAGAAGCAGTTTTTGCGGATCGTGAATCACCAACCCGTTTTCCAAATCGAGTCGCCAGGCGCGCGGGTTGAGGTTGTTGCCGGTCAGCAGCGCATAGTCCTCGTCAATCAGCAGACCCTTGAGATGGAAGCTGTTGTCTTCGTGGCGCCAGATGTGCACGTTGAGCAGCCCCGCATCCATCGCCTTCTGATGGGTCCTGCAAAAACGGCGAAGATTGGCTTCGTAGAGGTAGGGCAGTGCGCCGATGGTTTTGAAAGGCTCGTCGGGTGGTATGTAAAAATCGCTGGCCGTTTTATCGCCGAGCACAATGGTGACCTGACATCCCGCCTTGATCTTGCTGTCGACCGCCTTGCGGATCGGGCCGGGAAGATTGAAATAAGGGGTAAACAAGACAAAGCGCCGTCTTGAGTGGAGGATCAATTGCAGGATCGTCGCATTGAGTTCGTTGCCGCGAACGCCGAGGCCGAATAATGGCGTAATGCCGACTTCTCCCGAATTGATCTGTCCCGCTGCAAAGTGATAGCGGATTGTGGCGAGTACACGGCGAAATTTTACAATCGCGTTCAGTATGGCTGCGGTCTTGGGCGTCTTGCCGGTAGCCAGAGAGCACACCGACGGGCCGTTACGCAACACTCCGGTTAACAAGTTGGCCATACTGTCGGCCAAGAACCGATTGTGGATCAAGTGGTAACGGTCGAGACGATAGCGACTTTTTCGCTGCAGATAAACGTCGTTCAGACTGGCGCCACTGTATAAAACAACATCGTCAATGACGAACCCCTTGAGGTGCATGACGCCCATGAACTCCCGCCGCTGGATTGGAACGCCATAGATCTCGACGCCCGGGCCAAGGCGACGCGCCATGTCCTTGTACAGTGCGGCGTTGCCAGCCGACCGGGCCTTGCCTATGAGACCGCGCTGTGCGCGATGCCAGTCAACAAAGACTGCAATCTCCAGCTGTGGCCGCGCTTTCTTCGCCGCGTACAGCGCTGACAACACCTCCCGGCCGGCGTCATCATCCTGCAGGTACAGTGTTGCCATGAGAATGCGCTGGCTGGCTTGTGCGATCTGCGTCAGCAGCGTGGTGCGGTACGCTTCCGGGCTCGGCAGAACCGCGACGTGCTCGGCAGCGACCGGAATACAAGGCAAACTGTCAAGCGACGGCGTCTCGTTGGTACGCCCACGCCAACGTTGCCACACCGAAGTGAAGCCGTTGGTCTTGGGGATACGTGTCTGGGTGCGTTCCACGGAAAAGGATTATATCGGTAGGTTTAGTGGGCAAATCAATCGCAGCGCATCGATTCGATGCCCATCTGACTCGGTGTGAGTTCTTGGCCGAGCAAATGGGTATACCGCGAATAGCGTGCTTTACCTTCACGCATTTGACTTGGCCGTATTGTCGAACCCTGTATTTTGCCCTATTCTCTCGGATTGGTCTAACTCTGGGAGTTTTCAGAATGCTTCGCCAACTTCATTCGCTTGATCGTCCCGCGCTGAACGACATGGGCCATCCACCGCTGGTGTTTGTGCACGGAGGCTATACGCACTCCGGATGCTGGGATGTAAACTTTCTACCCTATTTCCAGGAGCGGGGCTATAACTGCTATGCGATAGATCTGTCCGGGCATGGCAAGAGCTCGGGGCGCGATGCGCTGAACAGCTTCGGGCTTGACCACTACGCCGACGACGTTGGGCAACTCGTCGACAGTCTGGATGCTGCTCCGGTATTGATCGGGCACTCGATGGGCGCAATCGTGGTGCAGCGATATCTTGAAAAGTCACCGGCGACTGCGGTAGTGATGATGGCACCTGTTCCGCCGACCGGCCTGGCAGCATCGGGAGTTCAACTGGCGATTCGTCAACCGGACTTTATCTTCGAAGCTGATCGCGCCGTACGCGGCGAGTACACTGAGAATACGATCAAGGTGATGCGCGAAGTTTATTTCTCGCCAGACGCAAACTTGGAGCATTTCACCCAATTTCAGCCGATGGTCCAGGAGGAATCGATGCTGGTGCTGACTGAGATGATGTCGCTTGCCATGCGCTTGCCCAAGAAGAGACCGCGTATACCTGCACTGGTCATCGGTGGTCAGCTGGATGCGCTGTTTGCGGCAAACCGGCTGCACTTTACAGCGTCGGGCTGGAACGCGGAAACCTGCGTCATTCCGCGTGCGGGGCACATGCTGATGCTGGATCCGCAGTGGGTGGATGTGGCCCAGAAGATCGATACCTGGCTTGGTGCCAGCCTTGAGCTGAAGGGATTTGGCACAGGATGTGCCCGAGAGGCATTGGCCGCGTAAAGCCCGACGGGAGCTCGCCGGCTCACGCCTGCGCACCAGCCTCTTCCCTGCTTCTTCTGACACCATTTTCGGCCCGGTTCTGGATTCCATGTGAATAATCTCAGCACGCCACCGCTGCTGGTTGCCGACACGTTGCAGCGGCCACTGCGTGACCTGCGTATTTCAGTCACCGACCGCTGTAATCTGCGCTGCACCTACTGCATGCCGCGTGAGGTCTTTGGCAAGGATTTCGTCTTCTTGCCGCGCGCCGAATTGCTCAGCTTCGAGGAGATCGAACGAGTCGCCGGCGTGTTTGTGCAACTGGGTGTACAGAAGATCCGCCTGTCCGGCGGCGAGCCGTTGATGCGTCACGGTGTCGAGCACCTGATCGAGGCGCTGTCGAAGCTGTGTTCTACGGAGGGCCAGCCCGTCGAAATAGCCTTGACGACCAACGGACTGTTGCTCTCCAGAAAGGCGCAAGCGCTGAAAAATGCTGGCTTGTCGCGGCTGACCGTCAGCCTCGACGGATTGAGCGAAGCTGTCTTTCAACGCATGAGCGATTCGACCGCATCAGTGACGACGGTACTCGGCGGTATCGAAGCGGCGCAACGTGTGGGGTTTTCGCCGATCAAG
Organism: Candidatus Propionivibrio aalborgensis; assembly: GCF_900089945.1. Taxonomy (GTDB): domain Bacteria; phylum Pseudomonadota; class Gammaproteobacteria; order Burkholderiales; family Rhodocyclaceae; genus Propionivibrio; species Propionivibrio aalborgensis. Next base: position 34,383 of record NZ_FLQY01000391.1, read on the forward strand.
GTTAACATGGTCGTCAAGCGTGGAGAGAACGAGCATGAAATCATTCCCCTGGTTCGCCGCTTCCGCAACACCGGAATTGTTCTGCGCTTTATCGAGTACATGGACGTCGGTACCACCAACGGCTGGCGCATGAACGATGTGGTGACGGCACAGGAGATTCTCGCGTTGATCAACAATCATTACCCGATTCGTCAGCTTGATCCAAACTACCGCGGTGAAGTGGCAAAACGCTGGATGTTTGCGGATGGCGGCGGTGAAATCGGCGTGATTGCATCGGTCACGCAGGCGTTCTGTCATGATTGCAGCCGAATCAGGCTATCCACTGATGGCAAGCTCTACACCTGTCTTTTTGCCAGCCATGGTGTCGACTTGCGCGATTCGCTGCGGCGTAGCGAGAGCGACGCAATGCTGGCCCGATTCATCATTGATACCTGGCAACATCGTACCGACCGTTATTCGCAGATGCGCCACGAGGCAACAACGTTCCAGGGACGCAAAATCGAGATGTCGTACATTGGAGGGTGACTTCGGGTGAAGCAAAGTAATGACTTGACTCACTTTTCCGACTCCGGACGTGCGCGCATGATCGACGTATCGGAAAAGTCCAGCACACAGCGTGTCGCCATCGCCAGCGGGACGCTGCGCATGCAGACAGGCACACTGGAGCGCATCCGCACCGGCGAGATCGCCAAGGGCAACGTGCTGAGCGTGGCCGAAGTGGGTGCCGTCATGGCGGCCAAACGCACTTCGGAGCTGATTCCAATGTGCCACTCGTTGGCGCTGACCGGCGTCGCCGTTGAATTCGTCGACATCCTGGAACCGGACGAGGGCGGTCATGTCGGCATCCGGGTGACTACGACCGCCAGTTGTGTCGGGCAAACCGGCGTCGAAATGGAGGCTTTGTGTGCGGCCAGTACGGCACTGCTCACCATCTACGACATGTGCAAATCGATTGATCGGGGAATGCGCATCGAGTCAATTCAGCTCGATGAAAAACGCGGCGGCAAGAGCGGCGTCTGGCGCCGTGACGAACTGTCCGGGAAAGCGCGCCGATGATTACCGTCCTGTTCTTCGGGCCGGTAGCCGAGCGGGTTGGCGCCAGTCGACTGGTCGTCGATCACCATCCCGGAATGTGCTTGCAGGATGTTCAAGCCCGGCTGAAGGAACAGTATCCCGCAGCGTTCGAGCTGGTTTCCCTGGTTGCCGTGGACGGCGCTCAGGTCCGGGATATGGCTGTCGCGCTGGCAGACAACAGCGAAGTCGTTTTTATGTCAAAGTTTTCGGGGGGGTGAGATGCAGAATGCGGTTCGCATTGTGCTGGAAGACTTCTCGCAGGACGAAGAGATACGCGCCTTGCAAGCCAGCTCCAAACGCATGGGCGGGATCGCCACATTTCTGGGATGCGCTCGCGATTTTTCGGAAGGTCGCGAGGTCAGTGAAATCAGTTTCGACGCCTACGACCGCATGGCTCTCCCGGAAATGCAGAAGCTTCGCGACGAAGCTATTGCGCGTTTTGCACTGATAGATGCGCGCATCGTGCATCGCCTTGGCGTGGTCAGGGCCGGCGATTCGATCGTCTTCATTGCCGCGGGTGCCGAACATCGCGCGCCGGCCCTCGAAGCCTGCCGCTGGATCATTGATGAATTGAAGGAACGGGTGCCAATCTGGAAAAAAGAAATTACTCCACAAGGCGAGTCGTGGGTGACGCCGCATCCGTGAGTCCCGTGACTCCCGTGACTTCCATGATTCCGCCGGTGTTCATTTTTGTCGGGCATTCCGGTTCCGGCAAAACCACTCTGGTGGAAAAACTATTGTCCCTATTGACTGCCAGGGGCCTGCGCGTTGCCGCGATCAAACATGCACACCACAAGGTCGCCCTAGACAGGGAAGGCAAGGACAGTTGGCGCTATAAGCAGGCGGGTGCCGTGATGAGCATGCTGGTGACTGCGAACGAGTTGCAGCTCGTGGCGGATGCCACTGACCGACGCGAACCGGCGCAGTTGGCCGAGCGCTTCCTCGGTGAGGCCGACATCATCCTTGCTGAAGGGTTTTCGCTGGCTCGCGGGGTCAAGATCGAGATATTGCGGCGCGAATGCGCGCAGCCTCCGCGCTGCACCATCGACGACGGCCTGATCGCCCTGGTCAGCGACATGGAGGAGGTGTACCCGCAGCTCCCCCACTTCGCGCTCGACGACATCTCCGGTTTGGCCGACTTTCTGCTTGAGCACGCGTCGCGATGATCGAAGACTGTTTGGCCATTGTCATGGCAGGTGGTCAATCGCGGCGAATGGGTCACGACAAGGCTGCACTTCTGATCGGTGAACAAACCCTGTTGCAACGCGTGGCCGGCACTATGCAGCAGGTTTTTCCGCAGGTTCTGGTCAGCGTTCGCGAGCCGCGCTCGAAAATCAGGCTGCCGCAGGTCTGTGACGCGTATCCCGACGCCGGGCCTCTGGCGGGGCTGTGTGCCGGACTGGTCCATGCCACGCAAGTCGACACCCCGTGGGTTTTTGCCGTTGCGACCGATATGCCATTTGTCAAGCCGGCGCTAATCGAATATCTTGCACAACGGCGCAGTGGATATCAGGCCGTGGTGCCTGTTGCACAGGGACACCCGCAGCCCCTCGCCGCGTTCTACTCGGCAAGTTGCCTGGCGCCGATTCAGGCGATTCTTCAAGGCAACGGGAAACGCAGCCTGCGTGCTGCGCTTGAACAATTGAAGGTTTGTTACGTTGACGAATCGGAGTTGCTGGGAAGCGACGACGACTTGCGCAGTTTTATGGATATCGATACGCCGCAGGATCTGACGGCCGCCATGAAGTATGAGGAGTTTGGATAGATGGGAAATTTATCAGTCAGGGACGCACAAACCTGCGTTCTGGAACATGTGCTCATTCGCGATACCGAGGTCGTCAAACTCGAAGCCTCGCTCGGGCGGGTGCTGGCCGAAGAGATCCGCGCCAACCGCGATCAACCGCCCTACGATGTCTCGGCGATGGATGGTTTTGCATTGCGCAGCACCGATCTAGCCATGACACCGGTAGCATTGACCATCATTGAAGACATCAAGGCTGGCGATATGCCAGGCAAAACGGTGCAGGCTGGCCAGTGTTCACGCATCATGACCGGTGCTCCGGTCCCCGCCGGCGCCGATGCGGTGATCCGTGTCGAGGATACCCGGATGTTATCGGACGAGAATGTGGAAATCAGGATCGGGGTCGACGCCGGCAATGACATTCGTCTGTTGGGCGAGAACATGCGCAACGGACAGGTCGTGCTGAGCAACGGGACGGAAATCACGCCGGGCGTGATCGGCGTTCTGGCAACAGTCAAGTGTGCGCAGATGAAGGTCTATCGTCGACCTCGCGTGGCCATCCTGTCGACCGGAAACGAACTTGAGGGACTCGACGAACCCGTCGATCCGGACAAGATTCCCAACTCGAACAGTTATGCCCTGATGGCGCAGGCGCAGGCTCTGGGGATCGAGCCGGTCTTGCTCGGCATCGCGCGCGACGACCCCGAAGAACTAGCGCAATTTGTTCGCCGCGGCCTGTTGTTCGACGTGCTGCTGATTTCCGGCGGCTCTTCCGTTGGCCTACATGATCATGTCCGACCGACGCTTGAGGCGCTGGGTGTTGACATGCATTTCTGGCGTGTGGAGATGCGGCCCGGACATCCGCTGGCCTTCGGCACCACCGCCTCGACCATGGTCTTTGGCCTGCCGGGCAACCCGGTGTCCAGCATGGTGTGTTTCGAGCAGTTCGTCCTGCCGGCCTTGCGCCGGATGATGGGGCATTCACATCTGTTCCGGCGCACGATCAAAGCGCGCCTGACTCACCCGGTCAAGATTCGTCCGGGCAGAACCGAATTCATCCGCGTCGTTCTGGAGCGCAATGAATCCAGCAGGCTGCCAGGTTCCTATGTCGCCAGTTCGACCGGGACGCAAAGCAGCGGCGCTTTGCTGTCGATGGCCCTGGCCGACGGTCTGCTGGTTGTGCCCTCGACAAGCTCGGGCCTGGCAGCGGGCGAATCGGCCGTGATTCAACTCCTTGACGGCGCTGTTTTCCAGGACGAACCGGGAATCGAGGGTGGCACATGAGCACGGCTCGGATCGGCATTCTGACGGTCTCCGATCGCGCCAGCCGGGGTGTCTATGAAGACAAGGGCGGGCCGGCGATCCAGGCTTGGTTGACGCGTGTGCTGACCAGCCCGTGGGAGGCCGTTGCCAGGGTCATTCCCGACGAGCAACCGCAAATCGAGGACGCGCTGCGCGAATTGAGCGATATCGAGGGATGCAGTTTGATCGTGACGACCGGAGGCACCGGTCCCGCGCTACGCGACGTTACCCCGGAAGCGACAGAAGCCGTGTGCACCAAGATGATGCCCGGTTTTGGCGAGCTGATGCGCACCGCCTCGCTGAAGTTCGTTCCGACAGCGATCCTGTCCCGACAGACAGCGGGTATTCGCGGCAAGAGCCTGATCGTCAACCTGCCTGGCAAACCGTCGGCGATTGACGATTGCCTGAATGCCGTATTCCCGGCGGTGCCCTATTGCCTCGATCTGATCGGAGGCGCACGGCTTGAAACCGACCCTCAGCACTGCACGGCGTTTCGCCCGGGCCAAGGGAAGAAGTGATCCGGAAAGCGATCCGAATGGTTCGGATTCCGACGAACAAATGGATCGCACCGCTTGCTCTGGTGCTGTTTCTCGTCGTGCAGTTGACGTTGCCGGCACGCGCCGAAGAGAAAATCACCCTCGCTGCGGCGGCTGACCTCAAATACGCCCTGGACGAAGTTGTCGTCCTGTTCATCAGGGAGAACCCGGACGCCCGGGTCGAAACCGTTTATGGTTCATCCGGCAAATTTCATGCGCAAATCCGGCAGGGCGCTCCTTACGATCTCTATTTTTCGGCAGATATTGCCTATCCACGCGCGCTGGTGGAAGCCGGTCTGGCCGCTTCCGAAGTACAACCCTACGGCATCGGGCGGATCGTGCTGTGGGGTGCGACACGCGATGCCGCAAAGATGACGCTCATGACACTCGCCGACCTTGCCGATCCGGCCGTCGCAAGAATCGCCATGGCTAATCCACGGCATGCCCCCTATGGCCAGCGTGCGGAAGAGGCGCTGAGGTCAGCAGGCATTTGGGAGCGGGTCAAGCCCCGACTGGTTTTTGGCGAAAACGTCGCACAGTCGGCGCAGTTCGTACAAACCGGCAACGCGCAATTGGGCATCATCGCCTTGTCGCTGGCGCTCAGTCCCGAGCTGTCCGAACATGGCAGTTATGTGCTGATACCCGAAACCTTGCATCGTCCGCTTGAGCAGGGCTTCATTGTTACCCGGCGAGCCGCCGGCAAGCCATTGGCGCAGCGTTTCGCGCGCTTCATGAAGGGTACCGATGCGCGCGCCACCATGACGCGCTACGGCTTCGTGCTGCCGGGCGAAGCAAAATAGCGCGATGGGATCCTACCTTTCGGCGGGCGACATTTCGGCGATCTGGCTGACTGTCAAACTCGCCACGCTGGTCACCTTGATACTGCTCGTCATCGGCACGCCGCTGGCCTGGTGGCTTGCACGCACCCGATCCAGCATGAAGGGTGCCATCGGAGCGGTAGTCGCGCTACCGATAGTGCTACCGCCTACCGTGCTCGGTTTCTATCTCCTGCTGGCCATGGGACCACACGGCCCCTTGGGGCAGCTCACGAAGTCGCTGGGCCTTGGCCTGTTGCCGTTCAGCTTTGCCGGGCTGGTGATCGCTTCGGTCTTCTATTCGTTGCCCTTCGTTGTACAGCCCTTGCAGAACGCCTTTGAAAATATCCCCGAACGCGCCCTGGAAACCGCCGCGACACTGCGTGCCTCGCCGCTCGACCGTTTCTTCAGCGTGGTTCTGCCACTGGCCAAACCGGGCTATCTGACTGCGCTGGTGCTCGGCTTCGCGCACACGGTCGGCGAGTTTGGCGTCGTGCTGATGATTGGCGGCAACATTCCGGAGCAAACCCGGGTGGTGTCGATCCAGATCTACGATCATGTCGAGGCGATGGACTATGCACACGCCCACGGCTTGTCAGCCGGCATGCTGGCGTTCTCCTTTCTGGTGTTGCTGGTGCTGTATACCTTGAACCCGACTGGCAGGCGGAAATGATGCCGGAGAGCAACGGCACCAAGGATGTCATTCGCGCGCGCTTCCAGCTCGTCTATCCGGACTTCGATCTTGATGTTGACCTGCAGCTCCCGGCCAGCGGGGTCAGCGCCTTGTTTGGCCCTTCGGGCTCTGGAAAAACCACCCTGCTGCGCTGTATCGCCGGGCTGGAGAAACCCGTGGATGGATTACTGCGAGTCAATAACGAGGCCTGGCAGGAAGGCGGCTTCTTCATGCCGACCCATCGACGTTCACTAGGGTATGTGTTTCAGGAAGCCAGCTTGCTGCCCCACCTTTCAGTACGGCGCAATCTGGAGTTCGGCCTGAAGCGGATTCCAGCCACCGGCCGCAAGGTGCATTTGGAGCAGGTCGTCGATTTGCTGGGGCTCTCCCGACTAGTCGACCGTGCCAATCCTTCCGCACTGTCGGGCGGAGAGCAACAACGTGTCGCCATCGGACGGGCGCTGCTGACCAGTCCCCGCCTGCTGCTGATGGACGAACCGCTTTCGTCACTCGATGCCGCCAGCAAGCAGGAAATCCTGCCCTACCTCGAACGTTTGCATGGCGCTCTGGACATCCCGGTGCTTTACGTCAGCCATTCGCTCGATGAAGTCACCCGGCTGGCCGATCACATTGTGCTGATGGAGGCAGGGCGGGTCGTTGCCAGCGATTCGCTCGATGCAATCCAGTCAAGGCTCGATCTGCCAACTGCCCGCCTGGACGATGCCGGCGCCGTGATCGACGCTTGCGTGGCCGAGCACGACGAGACCTACCACCTCAGCCGGCTGGATTTTTCCGGGGGACAATTGTGGGTCAGCCGGGTGAACTGCCCGCTCGGCGGCAGGGTACGCGCCCGTGTTCTGGCGCGCGACGTGAGCATCGCCACTGCCAAGCCGCAGGGCTCCAGCATCACCAATATTCTTGCCGCACGGGTCACCGAAATTCGGGATGAAGGGCTGGATCGCGTCAGTCTGCGCTTGCAGGTCGGCGAGGGGAAAACGCTGCTTTCGCGCATCACGCGTCGCTCGCGCGATCAACTGGGCCTGGTTGTGGGACGGGATGTTTTCGCGCAGGTGAAGAGTGTTGCCGTCAAGCGCAGTGATTTTTAATCCCGGGAGCAAGGGCGCCGCAGGTCAATCCGATCCTCTCTAACATCCAATCAGCGCCCGATGCCAAAATAGGTAATGCCTAAATGTTTCATCTCGGACGGTTCGAACAGATTGCGTCCATCGAAAATGATCGGCGCTTTCAGTTTTTGTTTGATTGAGTCGAAGTTGGGACTGCGGAATTCTTTCCATTCGGTCACGATGATCAGTGCATCGGCATTTTCAAGCGCGTCAAGCTGATTGTCGGCGTAGCCGAGCCGAGCCTCGTCGGGAAAGTGATGTTTGGCCTCATTCATGGCTACGGGATCGTAGGCCGTAACCGTCGCGCCAGCGGCCAGCAGATCCTTGATCACCTCGCAACTGGTAGCCTCGCGCATATCGTCGGTGTTGGCCTTGAAGGCCAGACCCCAGAGGGCGAAATGCCGGCCCTGAAGACTGGCGCCGAAGTGCGCCTGAACCTTGGTGCCCAGCACGTGCTTCTGCGCATCGTTGGCCACCTTCACTGCGTTGAGCACCTTCAGCTCGATTCCCGCATTGGTGGCGGCGGTCTTGATCAGCGCCTTGACGTCCTTGGGGAAGCATGAGCCGCCGTAACCGGCCCCGGCATACAGGAAGTCGTAACCGATGCGCGGGTCGCTACCAATGCCTCTGCGCACCTGCTCGATGTCGGCGCCCAGCTTTTCGGCCAGATTGGCCAGCTCGTTCATGAAACTGATGCGCGTCGCCAGCATCGAATTGGCCGCGTACTTGGTCAGCTCGGCGCTGCGGATATCCATCAGGATCAGGCGATCATGATTGCGCTGGAAGGGCGCATAGAGGGTCCGCATGATGTGCGCCGCCTGCTCACTCTCACAACCCACGACGATACGGTCAGGCTTCATGAAGTCTTCAATTGCAGCACCTTCCTTGAGAAACTCGGGGTTGGAAACGACGCTGAACGGTATATCGATCCCGCGCTTCGACAGTTCCTGAGCGACTGCCGCCTTCACCGCGTCGGCCGTGCCCACTGGCACCGTGCTCTTGTTGACGATCACCTTGTAATCGGTCATGTACTTGCCGATATTGCGCGCCGCTGCGGTCACGTATTGCATGTCGGCCGAACCATCTTCGCCCGGCGGCGTGCCGACGGCAATGAACTGGACAGTGCCATACTGAGCGGCTTTCTGCACATCGGTGGTGAAGCACAGACGTCCCGCCGCCACATTGCGGCGCACCATATCCTGCAACCCCGGCTCGAAAATCGGAATGCCACCTTCCTCAAGAATCCTGATCTTTGCCGGATCCACATCCAGGCAAAGCACTTCATTGCCTACCTCGGCCAGACAGGTGCCAGAAACCAAACCAACATAACCCGTACCGATTACAGA
>NZ_FLQY01000392.1 GCF_900089945.1 Candidatus Propionivibrio aalborgensis
GCATCCGGACATCAGGCGGCCACGAGGCCAGAAATGCCAAAAGCCGCCCATCGCAAAACGGGCGGCTGATCGGCAGACTGCAATCCGGTATTAGAAAAGCTTTGGCGGCAGGGTCTGGCTGCGCATGCGCTTGTGATGGCGCTTCACTGCCGCAGCCAGCTTGCGCTTGCGCTCTGCAGTGGGTTTTTCGTAGAACTCGCGGGCGCGCAACTCGGTCAGCAGACCGGTTTTTTCAACGGTGCGCTTGAAACGGCGAATCGCTACTTCGAACGGCTCATTTTCCTTCAGGCGAATGGCGGTCATCAACTCTATCCTAATTTCAAAAATCGACAGTTTGCAACTGAGCCGGGCATTATAAACAAAGGCGGGCGCAAATACCAAGCGCTTTGTTCCTGTTTTGTCCGGGGGCGGTGGGCGACAGGTTAGAATGCCGCCCATGCTGATTCTTGGAATTGAATCCTCCTGCGACGAGACAGGTATTGCGCTTTACAACACCGATGCTGGCGGTGCGCTACTGTCGCACGCGCTGCACTCTCAAGTGCTGATGCACCAGGAATACGGTGGCGTGGTTCCGGAACTCGCCTCTCGAGACCATATCCGGCATGTCGTGCCTTTGCTGCGCAAGGTATTGGCCGATAGCGGGCGCTCGCTTAACGAGCTTGATGCCGTCGCTTACACACAGGGCCCCGGACTGGCTGGCGCCTTGCTGGTCGGCGCCGCGTTTGCGGAAGGTCTGGCCGCTTCGCTCGGCATTCCGACCGTACCGGTACATCATCTTGAAGGACATTTGCTTTCGCCGCTACTGTCGAGTCGGCCGCCACAGTTCCCCTTCATTGCCCTGCTTGTCTCCGGGGGGCACAGCCAGTTGATGCAGGTCAATGGTGTCGGCGAGTACCAATTGCTCGGTGAAACACTGGACGATGCCGCCGGCGAAGCCTTCGACAAGACAGCCAAAATGCTGGGCATTCCTTACCCCGGCGGTGCGGAGCTGGCCGAGCTGGCTGAGTCTGGTCATCCGGACGTGGTCAAACTGCCGCGCCCGATGTTGCGCTCAGGCGATCTGAACTTCAGTTTCAGCGGTCTGAAAACCGCCGTGCTGACCAAAGTGCGCGAAATCGGCGCGCCCAGCGAGCAACAACGTGCCGACATTGCGCGCGGCTTCCAGGACGCCATTGTCGAAGTTCTGGTCCACAAATCGCTGCGCGCCGTGACGGACAGTGGCCTGAAACGGCTGGTCGTTGCCGGTGGCGTTGGCGCCAACCGCGAACTGCGCCGACGGCTCGATACGCAGGCGGCGAACGCGGCGATTTCCGTCTTTTACCCGGCGCTTGAGTTTTGCACCGACAACGGCGCCATGATTGCGTTGGCCGGCGCTTTGCGCTTTCAAGCCGGGGCTTCGATCAAGCCAGCCGGCGCGTTCGCCGTTCGACCGCGCTGGCCGCTGGCTGAATTAACGGCCTGATCGGAGCTGTTTCTTGGCGCCGATCTTTGGCTCGGCACCCGCCATCAGCCGCTGCAGATTTGACCAGTGCTTGCCGATCAGAGCCATTGCGATGATGCAGACCGTCAGCAACAGCACATTGCTGCCCCAGAGGAAAAAAGCGAAGAGTGGTGCAGCGGCTGCCGCAACCAGCGCTGCAAGGGAAGAATAGCGCAGTGCATACAAGACAATGAGCCAGGTCGCAAGCGTCGCCAGCCCAAGCCGTGGATCGATGGCCAGCAACACGCCGGCCGCCGTGGCGACGCCTTTGCCACCCTTGAATTTCAGGAACACCGGGTACAGGTGCCCAAAGAAGACGGCAAGCGCGACCAATCCGACATAGGCTTCTTTCAAGCCATAGTCGGCGCCGTATTTCCGGGCCAGAAAAACCGCCAGCCAGCCCTTGGCCAGATCGCCGAGCAGCGTTGTTGCAGCGGCAATCTTGTTGCCGCTGCGCAGCACATTGGTGGCACCCGGGTTCTTAGAACCGTAGCTGCGTGGGTCAGCCAGCCCGAAAAGCCGGCTGGAAACCACGGCAAACGGAATGGAACCCAGAAGATAAGCGGCAACAACGGCAGACAAGACGATCAAAACGTTGGACATGGACGAACCCCGGAAACTCGAAGTGTGGAAAGATGGCTGGGTTAGAATGCGCACACTACGCACACTGCCGGCCTGTCATCTGACTCAGTCCTTCCAGGCGGCCAACGATTCTACACCGAGCAGGCACATTCCCAGATGGACATCATCTTCATCGACGACCTACGACTCTCGACGCTGATCGGGATCTACCCGCGCGAAAAGGCGATGCCGCAAACGGTCGAGATTTCGTTGCAGATTGGCGTTTCAACTGCCAACGCTGGCACCAGTGACGATATCGGAGACACCATTGACTACGCAGCGGTCGTCGACCGCCTGCGCACCGACTTGGCGGTTCGTCATTTCAACCTGCTCGAAAAACTCGCTGAATATGTTGCCGACCTTTTGCTTAAAGACTTCGGCGCAAACTGGGTTCGCGTTTCGATTGCCAAGCTTGGCATGATGCGTGGCGTGCGGCGTGTCGGTGTGGTCATCGAGCGCGGCTTCCCCACCTGATTTCAGCCTTTCAGCGCCACATCGACAACGGTTGGCGACAGCGCACGCATCAAGTCGTGCGGATGCACGCCGACCAGGAACCCGCGCCGGCCTCCGTTGATGTAGATCAGCGGCAGATCGAGGATGCTCTTCTGAATGTATATCGGCAATTTCTTCCTGGTGCCGAACGGGCTGGTCCCGCCAACCAGAAAACCGGTATGCCGGTTTGCGACCTCCGGCTTGCAGGGCTCGATCTTCTTGCAACCGATCTGTCTGGCCAGTTCCTTGGTCGACACTTTGCGATCGCCATGCATCAAGACAATCAAGGGCTTCGCCGTCTCGTCTTCCATGACCAGCGTCTTGACCACGGCGTGTTCGTCGACATTGAGCTCGCGCGACGAGACACCCGTGCCGCCATGCTCTTCATAGTCGTACAGATGGTTCGAGTGGGCAATGCCGTGCTGGCGCAGAAATTTCGTCGCTGGTGTATCGGGGGCGTTCTCGGATTTCATGTTGTTTCCGCCAAAGTTATTTCTTAAGACAGCATAGTAGACCGAGGACGGCAGTGTTTCAGCAGCCGAGAACTAAACCTGTTTCAAAAGCGACTCGAAGTCCTCGATGGGCAAGGGGCGGCCGAAGAAATAGCCTTGATAGTTAAAACAGCCGGCTTGAGCCAGAAAGTCCCGTTGCGCTTCCGTCTCGACGCCTTCGGCGATGACGCCGAGTTCGAGATTCTGGGCCAAAGCCACGACAGTTCTGGCGATCGCGGCAGCGTTCGGGTTGGTCGTTACGTCACGGACAAAGGACTGGTCGATCTTCAATTGGCTCAAGGGCAGGCGCTTCAGGTAAGCAAGTGAGGAATAACCGGTGCCGAAGTCATCCAGCGAAAAACCGACGCCTTTGGCCCTGAGTATTTCCATCTTGGCGATGATTCTGTCGACGTCATCGAGCAGCAGGCTCTCGGTCAGTTCCAGCTTCAGCTTTGCCGGATCGGCTTTGCTGTCGTTGAGAACAGCCAGGATTTGATCGGCGAAATCCGGCTGACGGAACTGGCGGGCGCTGACGTTCACGGCTAGGGTCAGGTGGGCGGTTTCCGGCATTCCTGCCCAGATGCTCAATTGCCGGCAGGCGGTCTCAAGAACCCACAGGCCGAGCGGCAGAATCAACTCTGTCTCTTCGGCCAGCGGGATGAACTCGGCCGGCGACACCATTCCGCGTTCGGGGTGTTGCCAACGCAGCAGCACTTCGGCGCCGATTGCCCGGCCTGATACGTCGATCTGCACCTGATAGTGCAAAAGGAACTGCTGGTCGGCAATCGCCTTGCGCAGATCCGCCTCCATGACAACACGCTCGGTCACGGCCGCCTGCATGCCGGGATCGAAAAAACGGATCGTGTTGCGGCCGGCGGCCTTGGCCTGATACATCGCCAGGTCCGCACGTTTCATCAGATCATCGCCCTGGATCGAATGATCGCGGAACAGGCTGATGCCGATGCTCGACGTGCAGTGGTGGCTGCGGCTGCCCGGCGAGCCGTCGGCCCGAGCCAGATCGAGCTGATAGGGATAGCGCAACCTGGCCAGAATTTTCTCAGCTACGCTTTCAGCCTGCCTCGGGGCGGCATCGGACTCGTCGAGATCTTCAAGGATTACGACGAACTCGTCGCCGCCCAGACGCGCCACGGTATCCCCCTCGCGAATGCTGGCTTTGAGACGC
>NZ_FLQY01000393.1 GCF_900089945.1 Candidatus Propionivibrio aalborgensis
AATCAATAGCAGCGACTTTGCTTGCATTCAGACTTGTCTTCGTGGCCGTCATTGACCTCACTGCGCCGATTCTGCAGATAAGCTTCGCGAATGTAGTCGTACTTGTCAAACGCCGCCTGATCAACAATCTTGTCAGTGGGCAGCAAGCTCGCACGAAGATCAATATAGCGCACGCCGACCAGCGAATTACGCACGGGGACATCACTAATATTCCAGACCGGGTCCATATAAGAGTCGACCATCCATCCGAATGTGTCACGCGTCGTGCGCGGCCCGATCAGCGGCCAATAAAAATACGGCCCCTCGCCAACACCCCATACACCAAGCGTTTGGCCAAAATCTTCGGAATGCTTCTCCAGCCCCATTTCGCTGGCCACATCGAAAACGCCGCCAATGCCGACTGTAGTATTGATCAGCACACGGCCAATATCCGACAGCCCCTGCTCACCCTTGCCTTGAAGCAAGCCGTTAAGCGCTGTTATCACGTCCCATAAATTACCGAAAAAATTACCAATACCGGCCTTCACGGGCAACGGCGCGGCGGCTTCATAGCCTTGGGCGACCGGCTTGACCACTACATCGATCCCCTCATTCACCGCAAACATTGCCCGGTTGAAACCCTCGTAGGGATCCTGTGGATTGTCCGCGGTCGTCGCGCAGCCTGTCAGCCCGCCCAGGATCGCAGTGACGAATGCCACAGAACACATGCGCTTTGCTATTAGTTTTTTCACGGACGACCCTTCCAGTTATTACTTGTCCGAACCTTCGGACGCCTTGTTGAACATGAACTGACTGATCAGTTTCTCAAGCACAACTGCAGATTGCGTCTTGACGACCACATCGCCCGGTTTCAACATCTTTTCGTCACCTCCAGCGTCCAGGCCGATGTATTGCTCGCCCAGCAGACCCGCTGTCAGAATCGAAACGAAAGTGTCTTTCGGAAAACGGTAACGGCTGTCAATCGTAAGCGTCGCCACTGCCTCATAGCTCTGGGGATCGAAGTGAATCTCCGAAACCCGCCCGACAACAACCCCCGCACTCTTTACCGGACCACGCACCTTCAGGCCACCGATGTTATCAAACTTGGCTGTCAACTGGTAAGTCTCGGCAAAATTGGCCGACGAAAGGTTCCCGACTCTTAGTGCTAAAAACAACAACGCCGCGAAACCGATGACGACAAAGAATCCAACCCATAGATCAAGTAACTTACGACTCATCAAAGCCCCCGGAACATGAAGGAGGTCAAAACGAAATCCAGCGCCAGAATCGCCAGCGCCGAATACACAACTGTTCTTTTGATCGAAGTCGAAACGCCCTCGGCAGTCGGCACTGCATCGTAGCCCTCGAAAACAGCAATCAGGGAAACAGCCACCCCAAAAACAAAACTCTTGATAACGCCATTCCAGACGTCGAAGCGGAAGTCCACCGACCCTTGCATCTGCGACCAGAAAGCGCCTTCGTCGACACCGATCAGGACGACACCAACCAGATACCCGCCGAACACACCGACCGCGGAAAACAAGGCGGCCAGCAAGGGCATGGAAATAACCCCGCCCCAGAACCGCGGTGCCACGACACGGGCAATCGGATTCACCGCCATCATGTCCATCGCAGTCAGTTGCTCAGTGGCCTTCATCAGGCCGATCTCGGCCGTAATCGACGACCCCGCGCGCGATGCAAACAGCAATGCAGCAACCACCGGCCCCAACTCACGCGTCAGCGAAAGCGCCACCAGCACGCCAAGCGCTTCGGAAGATCCATAGCGTTGCAAAGTCTCATACCCTTGCATGCCCAGCACCATGCCGATAAACAGTCCTGAAACCATAATGATCAGCAAGGATTGAAAACCGGAAAAGTACATTTCACGAATCGTCAGGTGAAGACGCCTGAATGACTGTCCGGAATAGACCAGGATCATCACGAAAAACCGTGCGGCAAAGCCCAACCGCTGCACGCTGCTGTTCAAGCGATGGCCGATATTCCCGACGAACGAAAGCAAGACAGGAGAACCTTTTTCAGCCATAAGCGCCTTCTCGCATCAAATCCTGCTCGAAGGGAACCGCTGGGTAATGGAAATGCACGGGGCCGTCGGCCTCTCCAAAAACAAACTGATGCACAAAAGGATCGGAGGACGCGCGTATCTCGTCCGGCGTTCCCTGCGCAACGATTTGCCCGTCGGAGACAAAATAGACGTAATCGACGATTAACATCGCCTCATGAACATCGTGAGTCACCAGGAGCGACGTCGCGCCGAGTGCATCGTTAAGCTTGCGGATGAGCTGACCGATAACACCCATCGAGATCGGATCCAGCCCGGCAAAGGGTTCGTCGTACATGACCAGCATCGGATCCAGCGCGATTGCCCTCGCCAGTGCAACGCGACGCGCCATGCCGCCTGACAGTTCGGACGGCATCAGGTCATGAGCTCCCCGCAAGCCAACGGCATTGAGCTTCATCAACACCATGTCACGAATCATCTCTTCCGGCAGGTCGGTATGCTCACGCATCAGATAGGCGACATTGTCATACACAGAAATATCGGTGAACAAGGCGCCAAACTGGAACAGCATCCCCATGCGTCGTCGCATGGCATAAAGTTCTGCATGTTTCATGTCCGGCACCGACTGGCCAGCGACCAGCAATTCGCCGCTGGTTGGCTTGAGCTGCCCGCCAATCAACCGCAACAAGGTCGTCTTGCCGCAGCCTGAATTGCCCATGATGGCAACCAGCTGGCCTCGGGGAATCTCCATATTGATTCCCTTGAGGATGGCCCTATCGTCATAGGCGAAATTGATGTCAGTGATCTTGACCAGATTGTCGGCTGGCACGGCGGAGTCCGAAGAAGAAAAATGGGGGTTGATTATACTCGAATGACGGTTCGCCATCCGCAAAAGATTCTCAGCCAAACAATTGTAGAATAACGGAATTGTTCATTTCCAGACCGATGACGCGCTTTCCATGAGCAACGCCCCGGAAACTTCCTTGCCAAAAATGCCGCTGCTGCTCATCGTCGATGATGATCCGCTCATATGCGACACGCTGAGCTATTCGATGAGCCCCGCGTTTGAAGTCATCACCAGCCACTCCCGCCCGCGCTGCACTCAATTGCTCCGCCAACTTCGCCGCACTCCTGATCTGGCGCTGGTCGACCTCGGCCTGCCACCCTTCCCGCATCGCCCGGACGAAGGATTCGCCTTGATTTCGGATTTGCTGAAACTGTGCCCGGAAATCAAGATCGTCGTACTCTCCGGCCAAAGCGATGCGGACAATGCCCGTCACGCCCGCACCCTGGGCGCCATCGATTTTGTTGCAAAACCTTGCAGCCCCGCCGACCTGCACAAGATTCTCCAGCGGGCGTTAAGCTATCGCTCACTGGACGAACGGCGTACTCACGGCATTTCCACATCGCCCCTGATCGGCGACAGCCCGGCCATACAGAAACTGAAAGTGCAGTTGCAGCAATACGCCGATTCGCCTTTTCCCGTGCTCATCGAGGGCGAGTCGGGAAGCGGCAAGGAAATCGTTGCCAGCAGTTGCCTGCATCAGGACACCAAGCGCCACAGCAGGCCTTTTCTATCGCTCAACTGCGCGGCCATTTCCCCCGCTCTGGTCGAACCCACCCTGTTCGGATATGCCAAGGGCGCGTTCACAGGCGCCAACACGGCAAAAACCGGTTATTTCGAAGACGCTGCCGATGGCACGCTTTTCCTCGACGAAATCGGTGAGCTGCCGCTGGAGCTGCAAGCAAAATTGTTACGCGTGCTTGAGAATGGCGAGTATCAGCGGGTTGGCGAAACACAGAAGTGTACCAGCCGTGCACGAATCATTGCCGCGACCAACCGGGAC
Organism: Candidatus Propionivibrio aalborgensis; assembly: GCF_900089945.1. Lineage (GTDB taxonomy): Bacteria > Pseudomonadota > Gammaproteobacteria > Burkholderiales > Rhodocyclaceae > Propionivibrio > Propionivibrio aalborgensis. The sequence goes on from NZ_FLQY01000393.1 coordinate 3,847, forward strand.
CTGCGCAAGGAGGTCCGGTCGGGCAACTTCCGTGCCGATCTTTATCATCGGCTTTCCGTGTTCTCGATCAGCGTGCCACCGTTACGTGAGATGGATGACGACAAGTTCCTCTTGCTCGATCATTTTCGCCAGCGCTACGCAACGCAATCTCAACAAACGGCTTTCGAGCTGTCCGATGAGGCACGCGCACTCTGGTCCCGCTACAGTTTTCCCGGCAACGTCCGGGAACTTCGCAACATTGTCATTCGCCTCACGGCCAAGCACCCTGGACAAACCGTAAGTTACAGCGCCCTTGAGAGTGAACTGGATTTGCTCGACGAACCGCTTGCGCCAGTCACTACCACAGCGCCGGTCGTCAGCGCAGAAAGTGATGCGCTTATCCTGGCAGCCAGCGAGCGTCTGCAGCAACCAAACCCGTTCAGACTTGATCGGCTGCTCGCCGAAACCGAGCAGAACTACATCGAAGCCGCCATG
>NZ_FLQY01000394.1 GCF_900089945.1 Candidatus Propionivibrio aalborgensis
GGGATGAGGCGGACGGAATTGCTACAGGAGCTAAGGAAGATGAGATTTGAAGAAGCGTATGGGGGTTGGCAGCACGGCCGACTGACGCAACTGGAGGCGGCTAGTCTTCTGGGGGTCAGCGACCGGACATTTCGCCGTTACCTTGGGCGTTACGAAGAGGGCGGTCTGGAAGGTCTGATAGATCATCGTATCGGAAGGATAAGGGAACGCGCAGCTATAGCTGGGTCAAGAGTCGGCTGCAGGAAGCCGAACTGGTCCCCAAGGCGAAGGCACGGGGAGCCCACCGTAAACGTCGAGAGCGTTCGCCGTGGCCCGGACTGATGATTCACCAGGATGGCAGCACACATGAATGGATACCCGGCCAGCGCTGGGATCTGATCGTCACCATGGACGACGCGACCAACGAACAGTACTCGATGTTCTTTGTCGGGCAGGAAGGTACGGCCAGCAGCTTGCGCGGCGTCGGCGAAGTGATCGAATCCCGGGGGCTGTTTTCGCGCTTCTACTCGGATCGTGGCAGCCATTACTGGCATACGCCCGAAGCCGGCGGCAAAGTCGACAAGCAGCGCCCCACCCAGTTTGGTCACGCCCTGCAGCGTTTGGGCATCGAGATGATAGCCGCCTATTCCCCCGAGGCGCGAGGGCGCTCGGA
>NZ_FLQY01000395.1 GCF_900089945.1 Candidatus Propionivibrio aalborgensis
CTGCCGATCCACTCGGCCAGATGGCGTGGCAACCCCATATAGCCCATCGATAGCGTCAGGAACGCGCTTCCCGCGAGGATGAGCGCGATCATGCAATATAGCCGGGTCGCGCCAAGCAGACTATCGCGAAAAGTAGCCCACGAAAGCGAACCCTGGGTGGCTGCCAGTACCAGACTGCCGACTACACCCAGCGCGGCGGCCTCGGTGGCTGTGGCGACACCGGTGTATATGGACCCCAGGATCAGGCCGATCAACAGCAGCACGGGTATCAAATGACGCGAGGCAAAGAGCTTCTGGCCGACGCTGGTTTTTTCAGTCGCCTCCGGGATGGCGCCGGGATGAAGCAGCGCCCAGACGACGATCCAGCCCATGAACAGGCTGGCCAGAAGGATCCCCGGCAGCACGCCGGCGATGAACAGCTTGGCGATGGAGACTTCGGCGGCCACGCCGTAGACAATCATGATGATCGACGGCGGGATCAGCAGGCCCAGCGTGCCGGCACCGGCCAGAGTGCCGATCGTGATGTCCTCGGGGTATCCGCGTTTCTTGAGTTCCGGCAGAGTGATCTTGCCGATCGTGGCGCAGGTTGCCGCAGAGGAGCCGGAGACGGCGGCAAAGATGGTGCAGCCGATGACGTTGACATGCAGCAGGCGGCCTGGCAGTTTTTCGAGCCACGGCGAAAGTCCCTTGAACATGTCGGACGAAAGGCGCGTGCGAAACAGCACTTCGCCCATCCAGAGAAACATCGGCAGTGCGGTCAGCGTCCAGGATGACGAAGCGCCCCAGATCGTGACGGCCATGGCGTCGCCAGCGGCACGAGCCGTGAACAGTTCCATCCCCAGCCAGCCGACGCCGAGCAGCGCCAGCCCGATCCAGATTCCACTGCCGAGCAATGCGAAGAGGGCGAGAATAAGTCCGAAAGTGATTGCCAGATCCATTGCTTTGTCTCCAGACTACTCGCTGCGTGCGGCTTCGTCGGCAGCAGTGCGGACGCGGAGTTTCCCACCTCGCAGCGTGGCGATCAATTCTTCAGCGACGGCCACGGTGAATATCACGCTGCCGATAGCCATGCCCAATTGCGGAATCCATAGCGGAGTTGCATCCGTTCCTTGCGAGATGTCATTGAATTGCAGGGACTGCCAAACCAGACGTACGGAAAACCAGGCCAGCACAGCAGCACAGAGTAATCCGGCTACGTGACTCCAGAGTTCCAGAATGTGTCGGCCGCCACGGCCGGCATGATCGAGCAGCAGAGTCACGCGGATGTGTTCGCCGCGTTTGAACGTATGTGCCAAAGCCAGAAATGCCGCCGCCGCCATGCTGTAGCCGGCGTAGGCATCGGTTCCCCGCACATGGAAATTCAGCAGACGACCGCCGATCGAAAGCAGGATCATGACCAATGTGCCGATCATGAACAGCGCTGCCATCCAGGCTGCAGCGCCATAAACCCGGTCGAGCGCTCGCCGAACTGTCACGAGAGCCTCGCGCTCACTTCTTGTAGGCGTCGACGATGGACTGCCCTTCAGCACCGGCGGTTTTCAGCCATTCCGCGATCATCGTGTCGCCGACTTTTTTCAGGTCGGTGTTCAGTGCCGCGGACGGCGGTGTAACGCTCATGCCGTTCTTGGCCATTTGTTCCAAATAGAACTTGGTTTTATCCTCGCTGGTCTTCCAGCCGCGCGACTCGGCATCCGCGGCGGCCTTCAGAACAGCCGCCTGAGTCGCCTTGTCGAGAGCATCGAAAGCTTTCTGAGAAACCAGTACGGCGTTTTTTGGCAGCTAGGCCTGGGCATCATAGAAATACTTGATCTGTTCCCACACCTTGCTGTCGTAGCCTGTCGCGCCCGAAGTCATGAAAGCGGCCACGGCCCCGGTGGCCAGCGCCTGCGAGAGCTCCGCGGCCTGGATGGTCACTGGCTGTGCTCCGACCAGCTCGGCGATGCGCGAGGTTTGCGGGCTGTAGGCGCGCCACTTGACACCCTTCAGATCGGCCGCGCTGTTGATTGGGTTTGCCGAAAATATGCCCTGAGGTGGCCAGGGTACGGCGAACAGCATCTTCAGGCCCTGTTTCGCCAGCATCGCATCCAATGCCGGCTTCTGCGTTACGGCGAGCTTCTTCGCTTCGGGGTAAGAGGTGGCCAGAAATGGAACGTTGTCGAGACCGAACAACGGATTCTCGTTGGCATAGCCACCCAGTATGATTTCACCGATCTGCGCTTGGCCGCCCTGTAACGCGCGCTTGATTTCATTGGCTTTGAAAAGCGAGCCCCCGGCGTGAACGGTGATTTTCAGCTTGCCGGCGGTTGCTTTATCGACCTCGCCAGCGAATTGCATGATGTTTTCAGTGTGAAAGTTGGCTGCTGGATAAGGGGTAGGCATGTCCCACGTGGTTTGAGCCGAAACGGTTGGGGCTGCAAAGCCGATAGCGGCGGCTGCGATGAGCGTGCAAAGGCGTGTATTCATCATCGGACTCCTTGTTAAATTAAGGATCAAAGGGATTTTGCAGTTACGACGTTAATAATATATATACACTTTGTCAATATAATGATGAAATAGCGCAATCGTATTTCACTTGGAAGTTGCTGCCATGGAAAACAGTCAGTCGGAAAACAAATTGGTCGCGCGTTCGACGATCACAAAACCCGAGGTCAGTCGTATCGTCTCCGCCGAACATCTGGTTTCGGAGAAGTGCCCCGAGCTTTCCGAACTTGAATTCGGGCTCATTATTGCCAGCCATGCCTTCGGACGCTGGATGACGCGTTGCATGGCCGGCGCCGGAGTAAAGGACATGACCGAAACGGAAATACTCGTCGTCCATCACGTCAATCATCGTGACCGCGAGAAGAAACTGGCTGACATCTGTTTCGTGCTGAATATCGAAGACACCCATGTCGTTTCCTACGCGCTGAAAAAGCTCGCCAATCTGGGCTTGGTTTTGAGCAACCGACGCGGCAAGGAAGTGTTCTGGTCGACCACCGAAGCGGGGCAGGCCCTCTGCGAACGCTATCGTCAGGTACGCGAAGCCTGCCTGATGCCGGGCTTCACCGGTGCGCAGGACGAGAACCAGCGCATCGGCGATCTGGCACGCTTTCTGCGCACCTTGTCAGGTCGCTACGATCAGGGTGCGCGGGCGGCCTCTTCGATTTGAGGAATAGCCCGCAAGGGCCCGGAAATTGATCAAAGTCATGCGCTTTGAACGCGCGCTGGGTATACTTGCGGCTTCGCTTTCAGAGAATTCTCATGCGGCACGAGAAAATGCCCGAACTCGTTTGCCCGGCCGGTAGCCTCCCGGCGCTCAAGGCCGCGGTCGACAACGGTGCCGACACCGTCTATTTCGGCTACAAGAATGACACCAATGCGCGCAATTTCGCCGGCCTGAATTTTGACCACAAGGCGATGCTCGAGGGGATTCGTTACGCCCACTCGCGTGGCAAGCATGTGCTGATGGCGATCAATACCTTTCCTCAACCGGGTCGCGAGTCGGACTGGCAGGATGCCGTGGACGGCGCAGCCGATCTGGGCGTCGATGCGGTCATTCTGGCCGATATCGGGCTGCTCGATTACGCCAGAACGCGTCACCCTGATCTGCGTCTTCATCTCTCGGTGCAGGGCTCCGCAACCAGCTACGAAGCGGTGAATTTCGCGCATCGCGAGTTTGGCGTGCGGCGTGCCGTGCTGCCACGCGTGTTGACACTGGCCCAGGTCGAACAGGTGATTCGGAACACGCCGGTCGAGATCGAAATCTTCGGCTTCGGCAGCCTGTGCGTGATGAACGAGGGACGTTGCTGGCTATCGTCCTATGCCACGGGCGAATCGCCGAACACTGTCGGTGCCTGCTCGCCGGCCAAGTATGTGAAATGGGAGAGGTCGCCGGGACAGATGTCCACGCGGCTCAACGGTATTCTCATCGACCGGTGCGCCGACAACGAACCCGCTGGCTACCCGACCTTGTGCAAGGGACGCTTCGAGGTCAACGGCGAAACCTATTACGCGCTGGAAGAGCCGACCAGTTTGAACGTTCTGGAGATCCTGCCGGAGATTGTGAGAATCGGAGTTTCGGCGATCAAGGTCGAAGGGCGGCAGCGCAGCCCGACCTATGTCGCCCAGGTAACGCGCACCTTGCGCGCCGCGCTCGACGAACTGGGTCAGGATTTCGAGCGCTTCGCGGTCAAGCCGGCCTGGCAGGCCGCGCTCGGCAAGGTCTCGGAAGGTGTGCAGGCGACGCTGGGAGCCTATAACCGGCCGTGGCGATAGCGTATGAAGCGTCCTCGACACTGAGGGCACAGGAACACGGAGAGAATGGGTCGCCCTGATTTCTCCGTGTCGAAAGAGGTATTTCCCATGAAGCTCGCTTTAGGCCCCTTGCTCTACTTCTGGCCCAAACATGAAGTGCTTGAGTTTTACGCCGAGATGTCGCAGATCGACGCCATCGACATCATCTATGTCGGCGAGGTGGTTTGCTCGCGCCGTCAGCAACTGCGCACCAGCGATTGGGTCGGTCTGGCGCGCGACCTGGCCGACGCAGGCAAAGAGGTCGTCATCTCCGCACAAGCGTTGCTCGAATCGGAAAGCGACCTCAAGGCGCTTCGCCGCCTGATGAATGAACTGACGGAAATGCGCGGCTGCAAGGTGGAGGCCAACGATCTGGGCGCGGTGAATCTTGCTGCCGGACGCCCATTCGTCGCCGGGCCGCACCTCAACATCTATAACGAAGCGACGCTGGCGACCTTCGCCCGTTACGGCATGAAACGCTGGGTGCCGCCACTGGAAGCGGATCGACAGTTGATTGAAACCCTCCACGAGAGCCGCCCGGCAGGTGTCGAGACCGAGGTCTTCGTCTTCGGGAAACTGCCACTTGCCTTCTCGGCACGCTGCTTCACCGCCCGTCATTTCGATCTGAGCAAGGACGACTGCCAGTTCAAATGCCTAGATCACCCCGAAGGCATGACGCTCAGGACGCGGGAAGGGCAGGCTTTCCTGACCATCAACGGGATCCAGACGATGTCGGCGCAGACTTACAATCTGCTCGCAGAGGTCCCGGAAATGCTGAAGCTGGGAATCGACATTCTGCGCATCAGCCCGCAGCAGAAGCACATGCCTGCCATCGTCGCCGCATTCGACGCGGCGAGGCGCGGTGAAGCCGTATCGCCCGATATGACCGGATGGGCGGGCGAAGACATGGTCGACGGCTATTGGTTCGGTGATCCCGGCATTGCCTCGCATCATCAGACGGCGCTGGCGCAACAATAGACGGCACGACCGTGACTGAATTCCCCTCAAGGAGCTTGAACATGTCCGAAAGCATTCGCAAACCGTTCAGCATTCCCCGCTTCAAACTCCCGCCGGTGTTTGCGCGAGTCGGCAGCAAGCTGCCGCAGTGGCCGCATGCCGTCGCGTTGACCACCGGGCTGAACGCCGTGGTCAAAATGAAGCTTATTCCAGATGACAGCCTTGATCTGCTCGAAGGGCGCAGCTTCCTGGTCGATGTGCTCGATAGCGGCGGACGCGCCTGTTTCACCTGTCGTGGCGGGCTGTTTCGTCCGTTGTTCACGATGCCGGAGATACCCGATCTGGCGTTTCGCGCCAATTTGTCGGCCTTTCTGCAACTCCTGGCCCGGCAGGAAGATCCGGACACGCTGTTCTTCAACCGCGAGTTGTCAATCGAGGGGGATACCGAACTCGGTCTCGTGGTGAAGAACATGCTCGACGCCATTGAGTGGCCGACTCTGCCCAGGCTGCCGGGTTTGTCGACTCTCCTGTCTTTGCGAAACTGACTTGTTATTTCCCGACAACGATTGAGGGGATTGAGTAGGCAGGCACGCGAATGAGACGTCTCTTGCTCGCCGCAGCAGTCTTGTTTGCCGGATATGCCTACTTTGATGACCCGCATAGTGCGGCACGGGATCTTGTTTCGAACCCGGCATCAAGCCCGAGAGCCGACAAGTCCGATGCCATACTTGAGAATGCCTTTGCCAGGCACGAAAGTAACGTACAGGTTTCCGGGCGAGGGGTCGTCGTCAAGTTGCTGCCGGATGACAACAGCGGCAGCAAGCATCAAAAATTCATTGTCAAACTGTTATCCGGCCAAACAGTTTTGATTGCTCACAATATCGACATTGCCCCGCGCGTTATCGGGCTTGGGGTAGGCGATTCAATTCAATTCAACGGCGAGTACGAGTGGAATGCGCGAGGCGGCGTCGTGCACTGGACGCATAGGGACCCAAGTGGATTGCATCCGCCCGGATGGCTAAACCATCGCGGTAAGACATACCAGTAAAGCCGTCCAATCCGGTCCACGAGTTCGCCGCCTGGAGCCTTGAATCTAAGTGATAATGACGCACGGCGCGATGGGTGGCGCGTGTATTCATATCCAGAGGAGTTTTTCATGAAAATGATGATCAGGGCGTTCGCCATTCTTGCCTGGCTGGTACTAGGCAGCTCCGTCAGCTACGCACAGACCCTTACGGCTGGGCAGGCGCAGAAATCTGCGCAGGCCGATGCCTTCCTGGACTACGAAAAAGCGCTGATCACAGGGGGGCTCGATGCGGCAACTCCGTACATGACGCCCGAGAAACTGGCGGAGCTGAACGGCATGCGGAAGAGCTTCGGTGAGGACGGGTTCAAGCAGTTTCTCGACCGGATGCGTGGCGGGGCGCGTGACATGGCCCGGCGCAAGCAGATCGAGAAGGTCGAGGTGAAAGGCGATTATGCGGTACTGGAGGCGCGCGACGGTCCGCATTCCGTTACTGTCCAGTACCTAGCCAAGACCAAAGACGGCTGGAAGGTCGACATCCGGCGCTGAAGCCTTACCGCTGTATGCAAGGGCCAGGTATGGCAACAACTATTCGAGGTGTTCCGTATCGCCCCAGTGCTCGATCGACCACTGCTCACCATCGATGCTCACCCAGTTGATCCCGGTATTCGGGATGGGGTAAGTGCGTGGCGTTTCGGGCGGCAATCCATGCACGCGGCGGTAGATGACATCAAGCACGCCACCGTGGGTAACGACCACGATGGTTTGCCCGGGATGGGCGCTTACCAGTCCGCCGACGCAGTCCAGAATGCGCGTTTGGTGCTGCCGGATGCTCTCGCCGCCTTTCGGGGTGACATAGTCCGGATCACGATGCTCGATCGCCCGGGCATCTTCTCCATACTTTGCAGCGATTTCATCAAAGGTCATCCCCTCACAGCGACCGAAGTGCCGCTCACGAAGCGCCGGCAGCAAGATGATTGGCAGATGCAAGGCGTCCGAAACGGCCTGTGCTGTTTGCCGGGCACGCAATAGATCGCTGCTGTACAGGGCCGAGGCCTGCAAACTGGCAAAATAACGCCCAGCGGCGACAGCTTGAGCTGCTCCATTGGCATTGAGTGCGAGGTCGATATGCCCCTGCATTCGCTGCTCTATATTCCAGTCTGTCTCGCCGTGGCGGACGAAGCAGATTCGTGTCAATTCCTTGTTCATAAATCCAGATGGTTCATCAAAACAGTTTGCATTAACGAGGGAAGCAGTCAAAGTCTTCTCCATGAAGCAGGCGCTGCAAGGCATTAGGGAACGTGCATCGGATCAAATTCCAGCGACCTTCATATTTTCGATAAGGATCGACCCGACCTGCTTGGAGCCGCGCACCAGTACGTCGTTGCCGACCGCGGCCACATTGCGGAACATGTCGCGCAGATTGCCGGCAATGGTCACTTCTTCGACCGCATGCCCGATCTCGCCGCCTTCGACCCAGTAACCTGCCGCCCCGCGCGAATAATCGCCGTTCACGTAATTGACTCCCTGCCCGAGCAGTTCGGTGACCAACAGGCCACGTCCCATCTTCTTGAGCAGGCCGCGGAAGTCGAGTTTGCCCGGATGCACAATCAAGTTGTGGCAGCCTCCCGCGTTGCCAGTCGTCTGTAGGCCCAGTTTGCGCGCTGTGTAGGCACTCAGGAAGTAGCCCTGCAGAACGCCGTCGACAATAACTTCGCGGTCGTGCGTGCGAACCCCGTCGCTGTCGAACGCACTGCTCGCAAGACCGCCGCGCAGATGCGGACGTTCACTGATCTGAATCTTCCTTGAAAAAACCTGCTTGCCAAGGCTATCAACGAGGAAGGAGGTCTTGCGATACAGGTTGCCGCCGCTGATGGCATGAACAAAACTTCCAAACAACGATGCCGCAAGCGGTGCCTCAAACAGCACCGGCACCTTGCAGGTTTTGATCTTTCGCGCATCAAGCCGTGCCAACGCCCGCCGTGCGGCGTAATCACCAATCGCTTCCGGGGAGGCAATGTGCTGCGCATCGCGAGACGTCGAATACCAGTCGTCGCGCTGCATGTTCTCTTCCTGGCCGGCAATGATCGAGCACGAAAGATAGTGCCGCGAGGTCGGGTAGCCGCCCATGAAACCGAGGCTGTTGGCCGAGATAAACTGTCCTTCCTGAATCGAAACCGTTGCACCTTCCGAGTTGCTCACCTGTGGGCTGACAGCAAAGGCCGCCTGTTCGCAGCGACGCGCAAGATCGATGGCCGCATCGACCGTCAGTAGCCACGGATGGTAAAGATCAAGGTCGGCAGAGCCTTCCAGGCGCGTGGCAAGAAGCGCTGCATCCGGCAATCCGGCGCAGGGGTCGGCAGCGGTAAAGCGGGCGATGTTGAGCGCCGCCTCTACGGTTTCGCGCAATGCCGACGGTGAAAAGTCAGATGTGCTGGCATGTCCTTTATTCTGTCCGAGGTAGATCGTGACGCCGATTCCCTTATCGCGGTTGTACTCGATGGTCTCAACCTCGTCGCAACGAACGGTCACGGATTGCCCAAAGCCTTCCGAAACGTCGACCTCGCAATCGCTGGCGCCCAGCTCTTTGGCATGCGAGAGAACATCTTGTGCCAATTCCTGCAGGGTCTCCAGCGGGTGACTGAATCGCGATTGCGGCGTTGCGGAAAATGAGCTTGGCGACATGGGGTGGGGATGCTCGCGACAAAAGCCGCTATCATAGCAGTTCCCAGACGGGCATCGGTTCCTGCAGCCTGATGTCCTGACGCTCTGCGGTCGGTCGGGACTTCAGAATTCGTCTGACCAAGCGAAACAAAATAGGTAGGTGCGCTTTCCTTGAATATCCACGAAGAAGAACAGGTGCCGATCTCAAAAACCCGGCGCAAGCGAGCGATGGAGGAATTGCAAACGCTTGGGGAAGAATTGGTCGCACTTTCGAGTGATCGTGTCCGGAATATCGATCTTCCGGAGGATTTGCGCGTGGCTGTTAGTGATGCTCAACGCATGACGCGACACGACGAAGCCCGGCGTCGGCAGATGCAGTTCATCGGCAAACTGATGCGAAACGTCGATGTGGAATCGGTTCGTGGCGCGCTGGCTCTGGTTCGCGGCGAATCGGCAAGTGCCGCGGCAAAACTGCATCGCATCGAAAGGCTGCGCACGTCGTTGCTGGCCGACGAAAAAGTATCGTACGAAATTGCCTTGCACTTTCCGTCAGTTGATATGCAGCGACTGCGCTCCTTGCGCCGGGCAGCAATCAAAGAGCAGGAGCAGGGCAAACCGCCGCGAAGCTACCGCGCGATATTCCAGCTACTCAAGGAACTGGAGAACGAAACGCAGGACCAGACGACCGAGGCTGCAGAGCTGAAACACGACGATAACGGCGATTGAATGGAAGCAGGCGGGTCAGCGGCGCAATCAGCTCAATCCGCTACATGCTCGCGGTAATGGCCTATCTCGAAACTGCTTCCGGTTTCTTCAAGCTCAATCGGCGCCAGCAGGTAGCTGCGGTTGTCATGAACAAACTCCAGGCTTGTGCGCACATCGAAACTGCCGGGCGGCAACACCACTCTGGCCTCTCCTGGAGAATTGTTCTCACGTAGCCAGATTCCGGGAATCGCTCCGGTTGCCGAAAAACCTGCTGTTCGTGGTCGCAGCTCAATGCTTGCCGCATGCTTTGACAGCGACTGAATGCCGACGCTGGCATGCTTTTCAGAATCCTTGTTGTATCGCCTGACGACCCCCAGTACCCAGTTTTCACCGCCTTCGGGATGCATGCAGATCAAGGCGCCGATCCTGAGCCATTCACCGCCAAGGTCGTCGACACTGGCGCCAAAGCCGCCGAGGCTGACATTTTCAACCACCCAGCTCTCGGCGGTACGCTCTTTGCCCAGGCGCGCGACGTTACCGGCGAACGCGGTGAAACAGTCATCAAACCCCTGCAGCACGGCAATACGTGTCTTGACCGCATGGCGGGGGTGCTCGCGTTGCGGGGGCTCCGGAGCCCAATACAAGGCCAGATGGCGGAGTACCGGCAGCAACATCGTGGCCGGGTATTCTCCCCCCAGATTCAGATCGGCAGGTACGTCACCGCGCTCGACGATACGCGTCAACTCGTTCAAAGCCTGCGGTACGTTCCCCGGAGAGAAAAAGCGCAGGGTTTGTGTTAGCTGGTCCGGCTGACGCGCAAGCCGCGTCGGTGGCAAACCACTCGCGGCGTCCACCCAATAAACGCTGTCCGGCAGACAGTTCTTTGAAAACACAAAGTGCGGTTGGAAATGGGCGATCAGCCTGTCCGCCAGATCGATTTCGATGGGCATCAGGCTACCCATTGAAGATGAATCAAAAATCAGCGCCTGCAAGTACTGCTGAGCCACACTGGTCAGGCCCGCTTGACCCGGATATATTTGTACGGGCTGGGTGGCATAGCCTGCCACTTCGGCCGCCAGATAAGGTTGGCCCAGACCGCGCCACAAGTCCTCGCCAATCGGCCCGTAACGATACTCAACCCATTTCAACTGGGCAGCACGCGCCGCCAGCAAGCGAGTGGCGGCGAGCGGCAACGATGACTTGAGCGTTTCACTGCCCTTTTCTTTGGGATTGCTCTTTGCGCGCTCAATACATCTGGCATAGAGACTGGATACTTCGCCCCAGTAGTTGTAACAGATGCTCCACAACCGGCGCTCTTCATTCTTCGATAGGCGCGGAGAGTGCAGGTAGTCGCGTGAGAGGCGACGAAGATGCGACTGCACTGCTTCGTCAAGCTGCCGGACTACATCATACAGATGGTCTACCCGGAACCCATCCGCCTGCTGCAATGATTCGAACCAACCATAGACCTCATCGACTGCCTTGAACGAATTATCCGGCGGCAATTCAACGATAGCCCGCTTGAGCTCCTTGGGATCACCCAGAGGATGATCCGGGCGCGACGAAAAAAGATTCAGCATCACGGCGACCAGTCCTTAATCCCAGACAGCGGGAAATATGAATACCGGTTCGATGATATAGGATGACTGCCAATGGCTGCAAGTCAGAGCCTGCCGGAGACCCGTTCAGTGGTGCAGTCAATCGGGAACGCCACCCATTCTTGAGAAAACGGGCATACCATTTGTCGATCCATTACAATCCGAGGGTCAAAATCCCTTTGAAAAGTATGAAGCCGTATCTCGACCTGATGCGCCATGTCCTCGAACAGGGCACCCCCAAGGCAGACCGGACCGGTACCGGCACCCACTCCGTATTTGGCTGGCAAATGCGTTTCGATCTCAGTGCCGGATTTCCGATGCTGACTACCAAGAAGCTGCACCTGCGTTCGATCATCCATGAGTTGCTGTGGTTTCTTCAGGGTTCTACCAACATCCGCTACCTGAAGGAGAACGGCGTTCGCATCTGGGACGAATGGGCCGATGAGAATGGCGATCTCGGCCCGGTCTACGGCCACCAATGGCGCCATTGGAAAACCGATGACGGGCGTGAGATAGACCAGATCGCCCAGCTCGTTGAGGGCTTGAAGACGAATCCGGATTCACGCCGCCATCTGGTGACCGCATGGAATCCCGGCGATGTCGAGCGAATGGCTCTACCGCCCTGTCATGCCATTTTCCAGCTCTATGTTGCTCCTGCCGCGCCTAGGGACGACGATCAACGGCAGAAACTCTCCTGCCAGCTTTATCAGCGCAGTGCCGACATATTTCTCGGCGTTCCCTTCAACATAGCTTCTTATGCCCTGCTCACACTGATGTTGGCGCAGGTGTGCAACTATCGTCCTGGGGAGTTCGTCCATACGTTCGGTGATGCCCATCTCTACAGCAATCATTTCGATCAGGCCCGGTTGCAGTTGTCCCGAGACATCCGGCCGCTACCGACCATGCGGTTGAATCCTCAAATAAAAGACATCTTTGACTTCCGCATCGAAGACTTCTCGCTCGATGGTTACGATCCGCACCCGCACATCGCCGCACCGGTAGCCGTCTAACAACAAATGCTCTCGATCATCGCGGCCGTCGCCAGGAACGGTGTTATCGGAAAAGACAATCAACTCCTCTGGCACCTGCCGGAAGACATGAGGCACTTCCGCGAAACGACGAGAGGCAAACCGGTCATCATGGGGCGCAAGACTTGGGAGTCACTGCCCGAAGCTTTTCGCCCGCTACCCGGAAGAAACAACATCGTGGTCAGCCGCAATCCGGCATATCAGCCTGCACGCGCTATGCTGGCCAGCACCCTGAATGACGCAATCCTTAAGGCGGGGGATGCCGAAGAGGTATTTGTCATTGGCGGGGCTGAACTGTATCGGCTGGCCCTGCCGATTGCTGACCGCCTGTATCTGACCGAAATCGACCAGGACTTTGAGGGCGATGTCCATTTTCCGGATATAGAAGAGGGCAACTGGGAGGAAGCCTCTCGGGAGAGCCAGAACAGTACCTCCGGGATTCGGTATTCGTTCGTGCGGTATCGACGCCGCTAGCAACTCGGTGCGTTCGGTGCCCAGCGATCGCGGATATCCTCGGCCAGTTCATCAAGCATTAGGTTCCACGATGGCGGAACGTAGCCGGTACGCCTCGAAAACGCCGAACCATCGAGACTTCTGTCGCACACAAAACCGTCGTCCGGGACGACGCTCACACCGCGCTCGCCAAGGCGTGCATTGAGTGCTGTCAGAAGATCGAATTTCGATATTGGTGGTGTGGCGACGTGCCACAGCCCCGCAAGTGATTCCTCGCGACGAATCAACATGCTTACCAAACGCCCGACCTCAATTGCGGTAAGGCCTGACCATATCGCCTTGCGATAACCTGGCACCTCTCCACGTTGTGCCAGGAACCACTCGATGAGGCTCCGTTTGCATGCAAGTTCGAGTCCGATGAATGATGTGCGCAAGACAAGGACATGCTCGCCAGCGGGCTCACCCAGAGCTTTGCAGCGACCGTGCCAGTCGTCGCAATCGGGCTGATCCGTTTCCTTGTACATTCCCTTCCTGCCCGAGTAAACGCAGTCAGTCGAGAAGTGCAAGAGTTTCGCATGATGCTCGGAACAAAGTTCTGCCATGACATGAGGGAACACGGTATTGGCTTCAAGACTTGCTACGCGATCATTCGCCAGATCACGTTTTACAAGGCCCACGGCGTTGACCACCCAATCCGGGCGGAAGCCCTCAAGGACATCAACGACTCGTGGTGTATCACCAGCAGCAACTTCAAATTCCACTCGTACGTCAGCAAACAGTCGCTCCGGATAGCGCGCAGCCGAGCCATGAAGCGTTACGCACAAGTCGTGTGATTCCTTCAAGGCTTGGTAGAGATGGCGTCCGAGCATTCCGTCTCCACCGAATAGGAGCACGCGGCTCAAGATCGAGCCTCGAACGACGTTGGCGGCACACCGGCACAATGCATCTGCCAGACATGCTTTAACGCCTCCTCGTAGCTCTGAATCCACCGATCCGGAGCAAAGAATGGCGCCGAAGCGCGCGCATTCGATAGCTCTCGACGGATGCCATGCAAGCGACCTGTATCCGTCAGCAAGGCCAAACCGAGAGCTTCATACTCTTCGAGGTTTCTGGTTATCAGGCTCTCCAGATTTGCAGTCGACAGTATGCTGGCCGCCATGCGTTGGGCCAGGGTTTTCCCCATGCAGGTCAAAACCGGTACGCCTGCGACGAATGCATCGGCAGTGGTGGTTCCCCCGTTGCACTGCGGCGTGTCCAGCATCAGGTCGACAAGTTGCAGCCGTGACAAATGCTCGTCGTGTGGCAAGTGGGGAGCAAAAATCAACCGTTCTGAATCAATACCTCGGGCATTCGCCTCAGCACGCAAATTTACTTTCGCTTCAGGTTTTGTCTCAAGCAGCCACAGCACGGCATCCGGGCGCAAGACCAAGAATCGCATCCAGACAGAAAAGACATGCGGATCAATCTTGTAGGAATTGTGGAATGCTCCCAGAACAATCCCTGCTTCTGGGAGACCTGATGGTCGTCGTTCCGGAGCTGATGCCAGAGGAGTGTTCGCCGCATAACTACACAGAAACAGGCCTTGCGGAATTCTGATCAGAGCCTCACTGAAGTCTGCGGACGCCTCATCGGGTATCGAGATTCGATCTCCGATGAAATAGTCGATCCACGGCGCGCCCGTAGTCGTCACGTAGGCGAGCCACGATATTTGTATCGGGGCTGGTCGACGCGCCAGTATCGCGGGGCGCGACCGGTCAGAATAGCCAACCAGGTCAATCAGGATATCAACTGAATCGCCCGCGATCAGCCGCGCGGCTCCGCAGTCATCCAGCGCATCGAGATCGACAAATCGGTCGCAATCATCGACGATTTCCTGGCGCAACTTGCTCCCGTCGTTCCCTCCAAGCGCATAGACAATGACCTCGAAGTTCTGTCGGGAATGACCGGCAAACAGCGCCTTGGCCAGCATTGCTGTCGGATGATTTCTGAAATCCGGCGATATGTAAGCAACCGTGAGGCGTTTTTGCGGAGACGATTCCGATGCGCCGAGTGATCGCGATGAAGTGCCATCATTTTCATTCGCCACGCCAGAGGCAATCTGCCGAGCAAGCCTTAACTGCAGATCTGCATCAAGGCCCATGGTCATGGCGCGAAAGCCCAGTGCCCGTTCAGTCAGCGGGTATACAGCCGATTCCTGGAT
Organism: Candidatus Propionivibrio aalborgensis; assembly: GCF_900089945.1. Taxonomy (GTDB): domain Bacteria; phylum Pseudomonadota; class Gammaproteobacteria; order Burkholderiales; family Rhodocyclaceae; genus Propionivibrio; species Propionivibrio aalborgensis. The sequence continues at coordinate 14,902 of NZ_FLQY01000395.1, forward strand.
TAGCTCGGAAAATCTCGAAATGAAGTATTCTCGCTCCGACCAGTCGCAGCGCTCGATCTGGTCATATTGTTTGAGCAGAAAAAGTGCACGCGCGTCCAGATGCGCTGCACCGCACCGCGTATCGCCCTTTTCATTTCCAAAAATCGCCTGCCGATAACGCTTCAGTTGCGTTTGATCGAGCTTTGCGGCTTGATCAAGCAACTGCTGCGCTTCGGTAAATCGCTCGCATTGAGCAAGAGCAAAACCCGCATGCAACAAACCTTTCGCATTGCCTGGATTCAGGCTGACCGCGCGCCCCAGGACCTTTGCCGCCTCGGGAAACTGTTTTGCGGCGAGCAGCGACTCGCCGAGATTAAATTGTGCGTCGTAGGAAAAAGGAATCTTCGCAGCCAGGGTGCGGTTGTTCTCGACCGCCTCTTCAGGACGACCCAAGTTCAAGAGCAGAGCGCCGCGGTTCTTTCGTGCGTCATCGAAATCCGGGGAAATGAGTAAGGCGCGATCGTAGCTTTCGAGTGCCACTTCCAGAGCGCCGTCAGCCTCAAGCGCTACTCCCAGACTGAACCACGACTGCCGATCCGAAGGATTGATCGCCACTGCCTGACGACAGGCCGCAACTGCATCAGCAAATTTCCCCAAAGCGATACATACATCGGCCAGAGCGATGCGGGCTTGCATGTGATTTGAATCCAGCGAGGAGGCCTTGGAAAAGGCGTGTTCTGCCGCCCCCAAGTCCAGCATGCGGTGCGCTGTTGCGCCTGACAGAAACCAGCCTGCGGAAGAATTTGGGTGTTGCTCCAGGAAAGCATCGAAGCAATGACGCGCTAAACTGTATTGCTCCGCTATTAATGCGGTCCGCCCACGCTCGAATAGGGTCTCATCCGCCACATGCGCTATCTACTGTTTAAGGGCTGCTGCGCCAACAACCGTGTAAGTTCCGTCGTCCAGCTTGTATGTAATTCCAGCTCGTTCAGCCGAAGAACCGAAGAACATGCCAGCGACCGATCCCGTGGCCGAACAGGCACCAATCAAACCGGTCAGGCTTGTGGTATTCAGTTTGTTGCTCGTGAGGCTACCGGCCCCGCTTGCTGAAAATGTGGTGGCGACACCGCTGATCGTTCCGCCCAAGTTCACCGAATACGTGAGCGCTCCAAAATCAACGGACATGCTGGCTGAACTCAGTGTTCCCGGCGTCAACGAGCCCCCGGTTTCTGTGGGGCTTGTTCCTCCCAGCAAGGAGTACGTGCCAGTGCCGGATGTCGGCATGATCGCCGTCGGCACACCCCACAGTAGATGTACGCCCTGATTCGCACTTAGCGTCACCGACACATTGTCAACTGTTGAAGTTCCGCTGGCCCAGCGCCCCCATTTGAGAATCGTGTCACTCGTACCCGAATCAGCCACTGAAGCGGTGCCTATGCTCGAAGAAAAGCTGCCTGAGGTATAGCCAATCAGGTTGCCGCTGGCGTCAAGCGAGACCGTTGAATCGCCATGGAATACGCCGCCCGTATTGACGATATGCCCAGTGGTAAATGATGCCCCAACAGCCGGCAGGCCAGCGCTATTGACCTGATCTCCGCTGACAAATTCGCGCTGATCGTCATTTGAAGGTGGAAGTGCGGCAGGCGGCAGTCGAGGGCGTGAGCTTTCACGACGTGGCGGACTGCCTTTCTCCGCAACGCCGGCCTCGCCACTGGCCAACAAAATGCAGCCAGTATTGTTGCAAACCTCGACCAGCCCTTCCCCTGTGGCGACCGCCAGGGTTTCTCCAGAGGGACTCAGACCAGCCGTATACTCCGTGCCACGAATACCGATCGTTGCCACGCTGGTGCTGACTTTGTAGCTTTCGCGGCTGGAGCGACCAATCCATCCCGTAATTGTGCGCAAGCCGCCCTTGAGCAGACTGAAGAACCCCTTTTCTTTCCCGTCGGCTTTGCCGCTATATTGATAGTCGTCGATACGGAATTCGGTCTGGGGCTGTAGCGAGACCATGGCGCCATCAGAAAAGCGGATTTGGGCACGACCGCCCTCACCAGTGCGGATGGTGTCGCCATTGCCGATGTCGGCCCCTCGGGTCAATGGCCTTTGCACTCCGGCGGCATTGATCCCGACGACGCTTCCGGTTGAGAAATTCACGTTTGCGGCACTGGCCGCGTAGGAAACAACCGGAAATGCAGCAGCCATAGCCACCAGCAGAGCCGGATTGCGCAAACGGAAAACCTGTTGTGTGGACATGATCGTTTCCCTCGCTGCCAGGCCGTCAGAATTCACGACGAACGATCACCGCCGCAGTCTCGCGGTGATACTTGTTGAGTTCAATGTTGGAATCATCAAACGTCCAGGTAAGTCTTGGCGTGACCGTCCAGTATCTTGCCGGCGTGTAGGTGGATCCAATGACCAGATCGTACTGGGTGTCCTTGCGTGTAGCCAGGTACGCGGGATCCTCGGCGCTGTAGTGGCGATACTCAATCGACCCGCCGGCAAAGAGAATTGTCTTTGCATTGTAGTTCAACTGGCCGCCTGCTCGAACGCCCACACCGTTAAATCCCAACCAGGGAACATCTCCATCGTGCGTGGTCTCATTCACCCCGTACAGGCTGGCAAAGGCAACTTCACCGCCACGGTAAGCATGCGCAAAAGCGCCGCCGGCGACCCAACGATCCGCATTGCGGATGGACTGCGTCTGATAGCGCAAATCGGCGTATTGTACGAACGCACTGAGCTGATTACGCGCATCCATATTGTGCTGCCACTGCCCGGACAAACCCGATGCCGTCCGGTAACGATCCCCGGAAAGGTTGTACTGGTTGAACTGAGCATTGAGCGAGAAAACATTCTTGTCCCGAGTGACAACCAACCCTGCATAGGCATCGCCACTGACGTTATTGAACTGGCTTGCGCCAAAATTGTTGCGTATGACTCCGGTCAGTCCTGCCACGGCGACCACCTCATTGCTGATTGGCGAACTCACGTTCAGGCCGCCGCCAACAGTGCCAAACCAGGCATCGATAGCCCTGCTGTCAGAGTCCAGGATAATCGTGCCCCCATAACCCGGCAAGGCCACCGAACTCTTGCTTGTGGCGGCATTGACGTTGGTGTCGTAGCCCAACGAGGCTTCCACAAATCCACGCAATGTTGTGCGAGTCGCGGCATTCACCCGATCAACCGCGTCCATGTAGCGATCAATGGTCGCGGAGACCTCAGGCGGCACACCCTGATTCTGCACGGATTCAAATTCCTGCTTGGCGGTATCGGTCTCTCCGAGCGCCAGATAGGCGCGGGCAATCTCGGCGCGAGCCCGAGCATTTTCCGGATGTAAGGCCAACACCCGCTCCAAGGCGAATACACCCCGTGTGTTCTGCCCGGCATCAATGGCGGCAATTCCGAACAATAAATCGAAGCTCGCATCGCCCGCTCGCTGGGCCTCCTGCGGCTCAAGCAGGCTGTAAGCTTCCTTGGCTTTACCCTGGTCCAGCAAAGCCTGTGCCTGATCCGTAAGGCTATCCGCCCGTGTCGTTTGAGACAGTGCCGACAGAAGTAAGACAGTCATGGCGTTGCAAAATAGCGCTTTTAGCATTGCCACTCCCCCGAACTTCGCATTGAAAAAATACATATTGTTACGGCCTGGTCATCGGTATGGAATAACTCGGGCCGGGCATCGAAGGCACTGTGCTCGGTGCCTGTACCGGTGGCGTGACAGCGGGCAGTACTTCTATGGGCTTGGGCGGCGGCAGAGCAGGCGTAGCGGGTACATTCAACGCGCCGCCAGTGCCTCGCTCCTCATTTCGCGGTTTGCTCTTTCGGTCAGTCACGTGCACCGTCTCACCCGGTGCCACTTGCGAACACCCGGCATCAGTGCACACTTCGACCAGACCACCAAAAGTGCTCACCGTCAAACCCGACTCGCTCAACTGCGCGCTGTAGTCGGTGCCGCGAATGCCGATGGTCGCAACCACAGCATCAACCTTGTACTGCTCACGCCGGAGTTTGCCGATCAGGCCTGTAATCGTGCGAAACCCACCCTTGAGCAGCGAGAAAAAGCTGCGATCATCGGAACTGGCTTTGCCGCTCTTCTCGACCAGGCGGAATTCATCAATTCTGAAGCGTGTGTCGGGCTGGAGCGACATGTTCGCGCCGTCACTGAAGCGCAATTGCACACGCCCATCGGCTGTCTCGACCGTTTCTCCGACTTCAACTTCGGCGCCGCGCACTGCTGCTCGGTGCCGCCCATCCTTCCCGACAATCTGAGCGTTCCCGCTGGCAAAGATCACAGACGCCGCTCCTTGTGCGAAGCAGACGCTGGCAATCAAGGACAACAAGAACACAATAAAAAATCTGGCTTTCATGATGCTGGATTCCAACCTCGACTCGCCATTAATAATGCGAATGAATTCATTGCCATACAAACGTTTCATGAAGTTAAATGACAACGTCGGCTCAGTCAACAAAAAACGGCGTCACAGGTCATTGTTTGGTTTCGCGTGAAAAAAAACAACAGGTCAGCGAACGCAATCCACGTAGTAGCATGGCCTGTTGTCGACCATTTCTTTGACCAGTCCGTGGATATCGGTCTCGAACCCCGGGAAACGCTCGTTGAAATCACGCGCGAATTTCAGGTAGCGTACGATCGTCGCATTGAAGCGTTCACCGGGGATCAACAGCGGAATGCCGGGTGGATACGGCGTCAGCAGGATGCTGGTGATGCGCCCTTCAAGGTCGTCGATCGGCACCCGGTCAATCTCGCGATGGGCCATCTTGGCGAAGGCATCCGTTGGCTTCATTGACGGTTCCATGTTGGAGAGGTACATCTCGGTCGTCAGGCGTGCGACATCGTTGGTCGCGTAGATTCCGTGAATTTCCTTGCACAGATCCTTGAGACCAATGCGCTCATAGCGCGGAAGTTTGGCGACGAATTCGGGCAGCACTTTCCATAGCGGCTGGTTCTTGTCGTAATCATCCTTGAACTGCTGCAATTCCGTCACCATAGTGTTCCATCGGCCCTTGGTGATGCCGATGGTGAACATGATGAAAAACGAATAGAGCCCGCACTTTTCGACGATAACCCCGTGTTCGGCCAGATACTTGGTAACAATCGCCGCCGGAATGCCCCAATCGGCAAAATCGCCATCCACGTCGAGCCCCGGAGTGATCACGGTGGCCTTGATCGGGTCGAGCATGTTGAAGCCTTCGGCAAGCATGCCGAAACCATGCCAGCGTTCGCCCGGCTTGAGCATCCAGGCCTCGCGTTCTTCGATGCCTTCTTCCGAAAGATCATCCGGCCCCCACACCTTGAACCACCAGTCAGCGCCCCAGTCCAAGCCCACCTTGCGCATGGCGCGGCGGAAATCGAGCGCTTCAGCGATGGATTCCTCGACCAGTGCCGTTCCGGCCGGTGCTTCCATCATCGCCGCCGCTACATCGCATGAAGCGATGATGGCGTATTGAGGCGAGGTCGAGGTATGCATCAAATAGGCCTCGTTGAACACGTTGCGGTCAAGTTCTCGACCTTCCGAGTTCTGCACCAGAATCTGCGAAGCCTGTGACAAACCAGCCAGCAACTTGTGCGTCGACTGAGTCGAAAAGATCATTGACTCCTTGCAGCGTGGCCGGTCGGCGCCAATGGCGTGGTAGTCGCCGTAAAAGTCGTGGAAAGCGGCATGCGGCAACCACGCCTCGTCGAAATGCAGCGTATCGATCTTTCCGTCGAGCATGTCCTTGATTTCCTCGACGTTGTAAAGAATGCCGTCGTAGGTGCTTTGGGTGATCGTCAGGACGCGCGGTTTGGTTTTCACATCACGCGCAAAGGGATGGGCCTCGATCTTCCTCTGAATGTTCTCCCAGCGAAACTCTTCTTTCGGAATAGGGCCAATGATCCCGTAATGGTTGCGTGTCGGCATCAGAAACACAGGCACGGCACCGGTCATGATGATCGAGTGAAGTACCGACTTGTGGCAGTTGCGGTCGACGACGACAATATCGCCCGGCGCCACGGTCGAGTGCCAGACGATCTTGTTCGAGGTCGAAGTGCCGTTGGTCACGAAATACAGATGGTCGGCGTTGAAGATACGCGCCGCGTTGCGCTCCGAAGCCGCCACCGGACCCGTGTGATCGAGCAATTGACCTAGCTCCTCAACAGCGTTGCAGACGTCTGCGCGCAGCATGTTCTCGCCGAAAAACTGGTGGAACATCTGTCCTACGGGGCTTTTCAGAAATGCGACACCGCCCGAGTGTCCTGGGCAATGCCATGAATACGAACCGTCGGCAGCGTAGTGTGTCAGCGCGCGGAAGAAGGGCGGCGGCACGCTCTTCAGGTAGGTCTTGGCCTCACGCACGACATAACGGCCGATAAACTCGGGCGTGTCCTCGAACATGTGAATGAAGCCATGCAGCTCACGCAACACATCATTCGGGATGTGGCGGGAAGTGCGTGTTTCGCCGTAAAGAAAGATCGGAATGCCTTCGTTGTGGCAGCGGATTTCCTTTACGAAAGCACGCAACTCCGTGATGGTTTCTTCGGCTTCATCGCCCTTGAACTCCTCGTCGTCTATCGACAGGATAAACGCCGAGGCGCGACTTTGCTGCTGGGCAAACGAGGTCAGGTCGCCGTAGCTGGTTACGCCGAGAACTTCCATCCCTTCTTCCTCGATGGCTTGTGCCAGGGCGCGAATACCCAATCCGCTGGCATTTTCCGAGCGGAAATCCTCGTCGATGATGATGACCGGAAAATGAAAACGCATGGTATGAATCCCTGAGGAGTTGAGGGTCAGGAGAGAGGAGTGGATCGCCAGGAGCTCTCCTCGCGAGTCACTACATCTTGGGCAGCGTTACCCCGATCTGCCCCTGGTACTTCCCGCCGCGATCCTTGTATGAGGTTTCGCACTCTTCGTCGGCTTCAAAAAACAGGACTTGTGCGATACCTTCATTGGCGTAAATCTTGGCCGGTAGCGGCGTGGTATTCGAGAATTCGAGCGTCACGTAGCCTTCCCATTCGGGCTCAAAAGGGGTGACGTTAACGATAATGCCACACCGTGCGTAGGTGCTCTTGCCCAGACAGACGGTGAGTACGCTGCGCGGGATGCGGAAGTATTCGACCGTGCGCGCCAGAGCAAACGAGTTCGGCGGGATGATGCAAAAATCGTTGTGCACTTCGACGAAAGAATTCGGGTCGAAATTCTTGGGATCGACGATAGTCGAATTGATGTTGGTGAACAGTTTGAATTCGTTCGAGCAGCGAATGTCGTAGCCGTAGCTCGACGTGCCGTAGGAAACGATCTTCCGGCCTTCAATCTCGCGAACCTGGCCCGATTCGAACGGCTCGATCATGCCGTGTTGCTCCGCCATGCGGCGGATCCACTTGTCGGATTTGATGGACATCTGCGATCACCCGGAAACCGTTATGCGAAGGCGGGTATTTTACGGTTTCCGCAGATTTCAGGGAAATTGCTTTGCGGCTCCAATGAATCCGGAGTCCGGGTGTTTCGCAGAATGTCTCGTCACGTATTCTGTACCACGATATTCGGGAACTTGCCGCTCATGTCCTTGGCGCGTTCCGCCACCCTGACGGCAACGCGGCGGGCAATCTCCCGATAAATCTCTGCTGCTCTGGAATCCGGGGCGCCAACCACCGTCGGTCGGCCGGCATCGGCCATTTCGCGAATCGATAGCTCAAGTGGTAGCGAGCCAAGCAATTCGACGTCGTAATCCTTGCACATCTTCTCGCCGCCGCCAGTGCCGAAGATATGCTCCTCGTTGCCGCATTTCGAGCAGATATGGATGCTCATGTTTTCAACCAGACCAAGGATCGGGATGCCGACCTTGTCGAACATCTTCAGCCCCTTGCGCGCGTCGATCAAGGCGATATCCTGCGGTGTGGTGACAATCACGGCACCAGTTACCGGAACCTTTTGCGCCAGCGTCAGTTGCGTGTCGCCGGTGCCTGGCGGCATGTCGACGACAAGATAGTCCACGTCGCGCCAACTGGTCTGATTGAGCAGTTGCTCCAGCGCCTGTGTGACCATCGGCCCGCGCCAGACCATCGGCGAATCAACGTCGATCATGAAGCCGATCGACATCGTTTGCAGTCCGTAGGCCTGTAGCGGGTCCATCGACGTTCCATCCTCCGATTCCGGCTGACGACCGGCCAGGCCAAGCATCTGCGGTATGGACGGGCCATATATGTCGGCGTCAAGCAGCCCCACCGTTGCCCCTTCCTGCGCCAGCGCCAAGGCCAGATTGACCGCCGTCGTGCTTTTGCCGACCCCGCCCTTGCCAGAGGCTACAGCGATGATGTTCTTTACGCCCTTAAGCGGTTTCAGATTGCGCTGCACGGCGTGCGCAACGATCTTGAAGCTCACATTGGCAACGACGTTGGCGACGCCTGGAATGGCCGAAATTGCCGCAATCACCGTATCCCGAATGCTTTCAAGCTGAGTTTTCGCGGGGTAGCCAAGGTCGATATCCACTGACACCTTGTCACCATCGACCTTGATGTTTTTTGCCGAGCGGGTCGAAACGAAGTCCTTCTTCGTATTGGGATCAATCAGACTATTCAAAACTGCCTGCACGGCTTCAATCGTTACTGCCATTCTGCACTCCTTGTCAATATACCCGAGTAATTTTGTACAGTTTAACCGAAAACGGGAGGGACTGCACTTTGCTAGAATGCCCGCTTGGCCGCAAACGGCTCAACCAATGAATTGCCTGAACCCCTGATCGCAACCCATGACTCGCAGAATACTCGTCACCTCCGCACTGCCCTACGCCAATGGCGCAATCCACCTAGGTCACCTCGTCGAGTACATCCAGACCGATATCTGGGTTCGCTTCCAGAAAATGCAGCCCAAGGACAAGGTCAAAGAGTGCTGGTACGTCTGCGCCGATGATACCCACGGCACGCCGATCATGCTGCGCGCCGAACAGGACGGCATCACGCCGGAAGCGTTGATCGAACGCGTCCACGGCGAGCATTCGCGTGACTTCGCCGGTTTCCACGTCGCATTCGACAATTTTTACACGACGCATTCCGAAGAAACGCACGATTGCGCAAACGAGATCTATTTCCGCCTGAAGACGGCTGGTCTGATCGAGAAACGCACAATCGAGCAGTACTATGACCCGGTCAAGCAGATGTTCCTGCCGGATCGCTTCATCAAGGGTGAATGCCCGAAATGCGGCGCCAAGGACCAGTATGGCGACAACTGCGAAAGTTGTGGCGCGGCCTACACGCCCAATGACCTGATAAATCCCTACTCGGCGATTTCCGGCGCCAAGCCCGAACTGCGCAATTCGGACCATTACTTTTTCAAACTCTCCGACCCGCGTTGCCAGGGCTTTCTGCGCCGCTGGACGCGCGAAGCCGGCCGACTGCAGCCGGAAGCCGCCAACAAGATGCAGGAATGGCTCGGATTCGACGAAGGCGAGGGCGGCGCAAACAAGCTCACCGACTGGGATATTTCGCGCGACGCACCCTACTTTGGTTTCGAAATCCCCGATGCGCCCGGCAAGTATTTCTACGTCTGGCTTGATGCACCGATTGGCTACATGGGTTCGTTCAAAAACCTCTGCAGTCGCCTGGGAGTCAGTTTTGACGACTACTGGAAAGCGGGTTCGCCGACCGAGCTCTATCACTTTATCGGCAAGGACATCCTGTATTTCCATGCGCTGTTCTGGCCAGCCGAACTTGAACACGCGGGCTACCGTACACCGACGGGAATCTTCGCACACGGCTTTTTGACCGTCGATGGCGCCAAGATGTCCAAGTCGCGCGGCACCTTCATCACCGCCGAGAGTTACCTGCAGCAGGGCCTTAATCCCGAATGGCTACGGTATTACTACGCCGCCAAGCTGAACGGCACGATGGAGGACATCGACCTCAACCTTGAGGATTTCACCGCACGCGTCAATTCGGACCTGATCGGCAAATACGTCAATATCGCCAGCCGTTGCGCCGGCTTCATCGGCAAAAAGTTCGATGGAATGCTCGCAGCGACCGACGCACCTTGGCTGAAGCCGTTGCGAGAAGTCGCGACGAGTATTGCCGACGCCTACGAGGCGCGCGACTATGGCCGCGCGCTGCGCGAGATCATGGCGCTGGCGGACGCGGCCAATGTTTTCGTCAATGACCGAAAACCCTGGGAACTGGCAAAACAGGACGGCAGGGAAGCTGAACTGCACGCTACCTGCTCGGAAGCAATCGAAGCCTTCCGCCTGCTTACCCTTTATCTCAAGCCGGTATTGCCCAAAGTTGCCGAAGCTGTTGAAATCTTCCTCGGCATTGACCCGCTGACCTGGAGCGCCGCCGCGGTACCGCTGCCGGCTGGTCACGCGATCAACGCCTACAGCCACCTGATGACACGCATCGACCCAAAACAGATTGCAGCGCTGGTCGAAGCCAGCAAGGAATCGCTGCCATCGGCTACGGACGTCACGCCGCAAAAGACTCCAGCCAAACCCGCGAAGGAAGTAGCCGTGTCAACAACAGCCGGCGAACCGGGCGATGCATGTATCAGCATCGACGACTTCATGAAGGTCGACTTGCGTATTGCGCGAGTCGTCGATGCCGGCCATGTCGAGGGAGCGGAGAAACTGATCCGGCTTTCCCTTGATATCGGGGAAGACAAGCCCAGACAGGT
>NZ_FLQY01000396.1 GCF_900089945.1 Candidatus Propionivibrio aalborgensis
ACCGTCGGTAACGACAACTGCGTCAGCTTCGAGAACATGAAGCTGCAGATTCCGGCAGACCGTTTCCGCTGCCACTACGTCAAAGCCAAGGTGACGGTGCTGCGCCGCACGGATGGGACGCTGGCGATCCTGCACGGTCCGCGTACATTGGCCGACTACGATAAAACAGGGAAAGGGCTGGCATCCAACTTAAAGGCCGCTGCGTAAGTCCGCCGCAATCGCCGGCGGCTAAAAATCCGGTTCCGGGCTGCGCCCTCCACCGAATTCTTAGCCGCCACCAATGCGGACAATTCATTTACTACAAAACCGGACAGCTCTATTTGTTGCCAACACACTGGCTGCTGCAAAATAGCCACCCCAGAGTACCTGCCCTGCTGCAAGAAACCGCAACGCGGATTAGTCCTTCAACCATTGCAGCAAAGGCTCCCACTGCTCGACATCCCGTCGATGGCGCGAGCTTGGTGGATCGAACACGGTAAGGCCACGGGCGGCAGCATTTACGTAATTTTGGGTGTGCCGGATATAACTGAGAATCGGAAGATTGAAATGCTTCAAAAACTCTTCCAGCATTGCTGCCGCCCGTGTTCGCGGGTCGACGCGCATGGCCACAATCCCGATGGCGTTGCGCCGTCCCCGCATATCCTGACGAATTGAACCAAGAAAATCTTCCGTCGCAGCCATATCAAAAACCGACGGCACGACGGGAATAATCACCTTGTCCGCCAAACGAAGATAGTCAGCAAGTTTGTAGCCTTGGAGGCCAGCAGGCGCGTCGAGTACGACCCAGTCCGGTTCTTTGGGCAAACTGATCAGCATCTGGTTGCCAGCAAAATATCCATTCACCGGTGCCATCGCGGAATCCCGGAAAGCCATCCAGCGCAGAGAGGACTGCTGGCGATCGAGATCGCACAAAGTGACCTTCTGCCCAGCATTGGCAAAGTGACCGGTAAGATTGGTAGCGAGTGTGGTTTTACCCGCACCGCCTTTAGGATTGGCAATGAGTACTGAACGCATTATTTCTCCCTGATATCCAGCAAAGCGCGCCAAATTGCGCGACAAGCCGTAATTATAGGCATGAAAGGAGACGATGCTGCTTCCACTGTCTCACAGCACATATTTCGCCAAATCGCTACAATGCTACCGATCAATTTACGACACGAAAAAATGACAACTGAAATTACCAAGCAACGCCAGGGCATTCAGTCCATCGAGGTCGGAGCTCGACTTCTACGAGCTCTTGCAGCCAATGGCCGATCGATGATGCTGCGGGATCTGGCTAAGAACGCCGCCATGCCAGCTGCAAAGGCGCATCGGTACCTGGTAAGTTTCATGCGCATGGGCCTCGTCGAACAGGACTCAAATACTGGACGCTATGACCTTGGAGGATTTTCGCTGGAACTTGGTCTGGCAAGTCTGGCCCGAATTGATCCCGTTCGTCTGGCAGCGCCTATTCTCGATGATCTTTGCGAACGCATAGGAGAGACAGTCGCTCTTGCAATGTGGGGCAACCATGGGGCCACTTGCGTTCGCTGGGTCGAAGCCGGCGGACCAATCACCATCACCCTGCGAACGGGTGTCGTTCTACCGCTCACCACTTCAGCCACGGGGCTTGCTTTTACCGCGTTCTACCGTTCGCCCTATTTGAAGAAGCAACTGGATGCTGAGTTGAGTTCCATTGCAGATTCCACAAATAGATCCATGGCGACGTTGACGCAAGAACTGGAATCACAGCTGAATGAAATTCGCATCCATGGCATATCCCGAGCCAGCGGTAGTATGACACCCGGAATCAATGGTTTCAGCGCCCCTGTTTTCGATCACACAGACCGCATGATCGCCGCAATCACCTCGCTCGGCACTATCGGCCACTTTGACATGGAGTGGAGCAGCCCCCTTGCCATACATATAAAGGAGGCCGCTGCGACTCTATCGAAACGGCTTGGTCACAGCAAAACTGAGACAACGCTGCAAACCCAGGAAGGAAATGCAGAGCCCAAGAAAACCAAAAAAATCAATAAAACGACTTGAGATAAGCGATTCGGCTCTGTATAATCCGCGGCTTCAAACGCGCAATGCGCCCGTAGCTCAGCTGGATAGAGTACTTGGCTACGAACCAAGGGGTCGGGCGTTCGAATCGCTCCGGGCGCGCCAGAATATGATTCAAGAACAAAGGGTTAGATCAGAAATGATCTAGCCTTTTTTCTTTTCTGCTGACGATGTGTCAGATTTGTGTCCTACAAATTGCAATGTCTTGCATTTGACATACCAACTTGAGACAATCCCCCAAAACAGCAATACATACAATGCAAGGGAGTTGGTGGCAATGCAGGAGCCTTCCCATTTTCGAGCAATATCACTAGTACTCGCCTTCTCGGTTGTTGCCGGAGGATGGTTCTTGTTCGAATACAGCAATCGACCCGCCCTCCACCCAACTTCTTCAAGCGATATCACCCCCAAGCCTTTGCCAGTTCAATCTTCTCACAATCAGGCAATCGCCCCCCCTACCCCGATACTTAGCAATTTGAGCAGTACCTATAAATGCGAGAAAGCTGGACACATTTCCTTTAGTGACAAGCCTTGCAATCCCAATGAGAAAACACTTGCTGTAACGGCTACTAAAATAGAAGCCCCAAGACCTAACAATGATCTTGAACGACAAAAGAATGCCGTGGCTTCGATGAAGGCTTCACGCCTCGAACGTGAGAAACAATATGCAGCGGCAGCAAAACGGGAATCGAGCACAAGCAAAACATCTCAGTTGAAAGAAGCCCACTGCAAACAAATTGATCTTGCGATAATCGCTAAGGATTCCGAATTGCGCCAACCGCACTCAGCTCAGTGGGGCGACTATCTGACTGCCGAACGCAAGAAACTGATGGACGAACGATTTTCGCTTGGATGCTAACTATCCTATAGTTCCACCTGTGCAATTAACGATTCGAGCCGATCCGCATAAGGCGCAAGATGACCTGCAGTAAGGTGCGCGTACCGCCTCACCATTTCAGAACTCTCCCATCCCCCCATTTCCTGCAAGGCGAAAAGCGGCGTTCCGTTTTGCACATGCCAGCTTGCCCAGGTATGCCGCAAATCATGCCACCTAAAATTCTCTATACCGGCACGCTCTAACGCGCTATACCAAGCTTTGGTGCTAACCTGAAGGATTGGGCTTCCGTGATACGTGAAAACACGTTGCGGGTGCTTCCCTGTCTGTTTCTGAATGATGCTCATCGCTTCCTGATTGAGCGGGACTGCAATCGCCCGTCTTGCTTTCGCCTGATCTGGATGAATCCATGCTGCACGGCGCTTTAGATCAACTTGTGACCAGAGCAAGCCGGTGACGTTGGCGCGTCGTAAACCGGTGGCCAGAGAGAATGCCGCCATATCCGCCAAATGAGGCGGCAATTCAGCCAGTAATCGCTGCGCCTCTTCTCGGGGCAAAAAACGAATTCGCCGAGTCGGTTCCTTCAACATGCGTATTTGTGGTGCTCTATCAAGCCAATCCCATTGATTTACAGCTCTTCGAAGAATAGCGCGTAACACTTCCAGAATACGATTTACCGTCGCATTGCTGACCCCTTCGGCCAACTTGGCATCCGTGATCAGATCAATCGTTGAACGACTGATAGTGTCGAGCAGCACTCCCGCCAAATGCCCGTCAAGCCAACGTAAATGAATCTTGTCAGTTTCAATCGTGGCTTTGTGTGACTGTTCCTTGAGCCAGCGTACTACGGCATCGTTCCACGTCCGGCGGGGTTTCTCCCCGAGTTTGGATAAGCGCCAAAGCTCCGACTTCAGCTTGTCGTGAAACTCTTGGGCATGAGCTTTGATTTCAGTCCCAGCAGACTGGCGTATTCGTTCTCCGCTGGGTGTGACAACATCGACCCACCACACCGTTCCGCGTTTATAGAGTGGCATTTTTCAACCTCGTTTTTAAGGGTAGCGCTTAAGAATTGCCGTGGTGCGGAGTACATCGAGCGCAGCCAGTCGGCCAGATCAACATCTAAAAAGACCCAACGACGACCGGCCTTGGCTCCGGGCAGCATTCCGCATTTCACGCGGCGACGCACTTCTTCGGGATGCATTTTCAAAAAGCCAGCCGCTTCTTCGAGCGTGAGTGTTTTCAAGACACTTCTCCTGGCACCGGATGATCGATGCGCTTAGGCAGTCCCATGACTGAGAGCTTCTCGATAATTTGCTCAGGCGTGTAGCCACAGACATGCTGCAACGTCCAGATGAGCTTGCCGTAACTTAATCGGCAATAACGAAGCAAAACATCCAGACCGATCACGGTCGTTTTTCTTGATGTTGCGATTCGGCTTTGTGTCGAAGAAATCCATTCAGTACAAGGATAGGCCGCCGCGAGATAGGGGCCGGGCGTGAGCAGCACATCCAATGGAATAACACGATCGCGGCTATGCAACTCCAACTCCCACCGTACCCAAGGGCTCAAGGGGTCACCGAGCTGCTTACCCTTTTCGTAGATTCGCAGAAGCTTCCCATTCACTCGTTTGCCAATGTAAAGCGTTTTCCCTGATCCAGAGCCAAAGTCATCGATCAGCTCTCCATTGGGAGGACGCCCCTTCCCGGAATGGAAATCGCCGGCCAAATACCATTCCACTGCACTGGATAGTGAAATCAACCCATCGTAATCATCGTGTGCCAGATCGACACGGGTAATTTTTGCCTTATGGCGCTTCAAAATCTCGCAAGCATCAATCCAACTCCTAACCATCGAACAACCTTCACCGGATAGACTAACCAGTGATGTTCCGGCCACACTATCGCCGCCAGTGGCAAAGATTCCATACCCGTTGCCGATCTCCCATGATTGCTCGTAGTTGAGATGTTTCCGATTCCGACATGAACCCAGAGCAAAGCCAAAAGCAGCGACTAACTGTCTGTCCAGATCAATAAGAGAACTTTCCCCATCTATGCGATAACGGAAAGTGAAGTTCAGCCAATCAATAAAGGCAGCGTAGGGATTAGGTTGATTGGAATGATTTTCCCCCCGTATTACCAGACGGGGGGTGATGCTCTCCTCAATCGCTTCAGCGTACTCAAGCGCTGCTGTTCCGGCCTCGTTTGTCCGTACGGTTGCCGCTGGCGCGGCAATCCGTGCGGCCAGCCCGAGACCGGCTGAGTTCACTTGTAGGTCCGACGAATTGAATGAGGGTGAATCCATACCCCGCACTGTAGGGGTACGGAGCCTCACTTGTCAAGGGGTTTGATTACCCCTTAGGCGATTTCCCGACGTTGCGCCTTCAATTCGTCGCTCTTGATTTCGCCACTAACTGCTTTCCAGAAGTTGCCAATTTTCTTTGCTAGCGAATAGCCAAGTGATCTCTCCGCACTCGGACCCTCTGGCGGAAAGAACTCGCGGATCTCAATGCCAAGAATTGCTTCGTACTTGCGAATAGTGCGCTTGTTGTGGATCAGGACAAGGGGCTTCCACCCTACGTGGTCGCCCAGGTGCAGCATTCCTAGAGCGGCTTCAAGTTCGTCGAACTGACCTCTAAAACGAGCGAAAGCTTGACGTTCTATGTCATGAAGCTTTTCGACACGATCCTTGTTGTAAGGAGCGAGCCGGTGAAGGTTCTTTGTGACTTCGGCTTGTGTGAGTGCCATGCCTAGACCCTTTGATTGTGGAAGGGTAACAATAGTCCATTAAGGGGTAACTATCAACCGTCCTCCACAACAACACAAACATTCGCAACCAATTTTCAAGCCTGTTAGCAGCAACCGCCTTGTTTTACCGCTGTGCGACGCGTAGCCTGTCATCTGTTTGAGTACAATTGTACGAATAGCTCCAGCCCCCATGTTCCTAGCCATGGTAAGTTGACGACGTGTTGATATCGCCGGTAGTATCATGAAACTTAATGCATTGAAGAAAATCAAACGCCAGTTGAAGGAGATGGAAAAGTCTCCTCAAAATCGCAACTATCGAGATCTTGTATCACTAGCAAAGCAACTCGGCAGAACTGAAGATAAACGCGGCAAAGAACCAACCTATTCGCGGATTCGCGACCCGGCACTAAGCCCTCCCCTCAGTATTCCAAAGCATTCAGGGGATCTTAAGACTGGAACTGCGCGCAGCATCATAGATGCGCTGCTGAGTGACATTGATGAATGGGAAATACATCTTGCAGAGGTCGGCGATGAAAATGAGGGCTAATGAAACCTCAACAAAAATAACTACAAGAACACATGAAATTCTGAATAAGGCGTATGCACGTCGACTGATTCCTGATGAAGACGGAGGTTATGTCGCATCAATTCACGAATTTCCTGGGTGTATTGCCGAAGGTGACACACCAGAACAGGCTATTAAAAATCTAAGCCGAGCAGCTGAATCGTGGGTTGAAGTAGCCTTAGCAAATGGATACGAGATTCGTGATCCTGTTTCATTTTATGGATATAGTGGAAAAATTGCATTGCGTATTCCTCGTGGTCTGCACAAACAGGTCGCTGAATTGGCGGAACTTGAGGACAGCAGCATTAACCAAATACTGGTTACTGCAATTGCGGAATACGTGGCTGGGAGAGGTGTTATTAAAGCTTTGTCAGAGGTCGTATCTTCTGAAATGCGAAAGGTAGTCTCTGATGGGTTGTTCTCTTTGTATCGCAACGGGGTAAATGCATTTGTCGTATCACTTGCTCCTCGGAGTATGAACAACCAACTCGGCGGGACTAGTAATAGCGCTCAAAATTCTGAACAGACAATCAATCTTGCTGAGACGGTTCGTCGTAAAGAACCAATGTTATTAGGAGTGGCAGGATAATGGCCAAGAAGAAATACCCCGCACGCGTACGATTTTTCGTCGCCGACGATATTCGGGTTGATGGCCCTAACCCTAAGCCAATAGTGCTCGGCTTATTTCCTGATGACGTGGTATTTGTAGGACTTGAGAAAGACCAAGTTGAGCCTTCTCCGGAAAAACCGCTCGTCTTGGAAAGTCTCGCTATTCTCGCTGCATTCATCGACTGTAAGGGTCCATTTGAGACTGAGGCAAGCTTGTACCAGCCAGATGGCTCACCGCTATTTGAAAAGAAAAAGATTGAAGGTGGCGTAAATACTGATAGTGCCGTAGGTAAAAATAGCATCAATTTCATAATGAAATTCATGCCTTTCACCGTATCTCGGTTTGGGATTTTCAAGCTTGTCATCAAACTTGGTACTAAGCCATACGAGTACGAATTCTCTATCCTCAAACGTCCTGCTGGGTAATTCTTCGATTTGATTACGATCGTCCTACCCCCTTCGAAACCAAGTCAAATCCATTATGTGTAGAAGAGTGCTTTACTGTGACTATATTGTGACTGTGCTAGCTTTGGCAGTCGGATGACAAGAGCACCAACCAATTGTTTAAATTACTATTTGTTTTTCATTTCTTGCCTACGAACCAAGGGGTCGGGCGTTCGAATCGCTCCGGGCGCGCCAGTAATACGTGAAACTGGGCACTTCATTATGAGGTGCCCTTTTTCATTTCCGCGGTCGCTTATGTCAGCCTTGCGTATTCCTCGATAGGTTTAACGGCTCATATCATGTGGAAAGAATTTAGAATGAGCACTGACTGAAATATTCACCAGCCAAAATTGGTGCAGTTACTGTTCTTCTATCAATGATTGATTGTAAAGCGAACAGCCATGATTGCCTTACGTTTGCCTACGCTGCACAGGCACATGCAGCCGTTCCATGTCTTCTTTGGAAGCCAGCATTGGCTCCCGTATTGAAGTGGCGAGGTTTTGATGTTATTTCAATCCAAGGTTATTTGCCCACGCTGCCAAGCGTCCCGATGCAGGGAATCAAGGTGGCTGTCACTTGAGGAAAAGCGGAAGCACCAGGAAAGCACTCCGTTTCGCTGTCTCGATTGCTCGTATAGATTCCTTTCGCGAAGACGTACTGGATTTAACAAGGTGCTAGCCTTTTCTGCGCCCGTTGCGCTCGTTTCGGTTGGTCTGGCCGTCGCCGCATCCGTCTGGTTGACTCCCGCTGAGGATCATTCGGCGCTAGACACGATGGCTCCGTCGGCCGTTCTTGACTTAGAGATAAAGAAGGCTGCAGAAGCGGGCGATGCAGATGCCCAGTTCAGGCTCGGCAACGCACTCCTGCAGGATCCAAGTCAGAGTACCCAGAATTCAGCGAATGCGATTCGCTGGCTGCAGTTGTCCGCCGAGAATGGAAACACCGAAGCCATGATCGTTCTAGGGCGCTTATCCCGGTCCGGCGTGGGTCTTCTGCAGAATTACGACCAAGCGTCAAAATGGATGCAGACGGCGGCTGCTCGCGGAAACCCTGTCGGCATGCTTGAATTGGGGCGTTTGTACCGAGACGGAGTAGGTGTGGCGAAAGATCCGGTGCTAGCCTATGTCTGGTTCAACCGAGCGTCGGCCGCGCGCAATATGGACGCCGTGCGCGAGCGCGAAGAGGTTGCCCGAACACTTTCGGCCGAAGAACTGAAAGAAGCACAAGTCCAGTCGCCTCGGAAAGATCCGAATAGTGGTCTACCTTCCGAAGTAGTAGCTCAGGAAGAGTAAACCGCGCGACGCGCGTCTAGCGCAACACTTCGAATCGGTGCCGCACAGGCTTGGCTGGGAAGCTGCCTACCGTGCCGACTCGCGCTGACCGTTTGGCTCCCAAACAGGCACAACCCCAGCCTCACCTGCAGGACAGACGAAAGCCGCGTCGACACCCACGCCCCCGACCCAAGCCAACCGCTCTCCACACCATAGATAAGGCAGCCGCACCCTTTCCCACGGCGGCACGGCAGCCTCCTGAAGCAAGTTGCGCAAGCTTCTGCGTGGTCGCCCTGCTTCCGGTTGCAAGCGCTCCCCCCCCTGTCGGGATAAGAGGCGGACCTGATCATCACCTAGCAGACTGCGGCGGATGCCTGCACCTGTCGTCGGCACGAACAACACCCGCCCACCCGCCCAAGGCAATTCAAGGTCGCCCGTCCAAGGCAAGGGCTTGTCTGGTATGGAAGGGCAAGGCTTGATGATATGCAGTTCGTTGCGGTAGAGGCGGAGCTCTCCGTCAGCCGTCGCCAAACAGGTTTCCGATTGCAGGCCGCCTTTAGCCAATTGGCGCAAGGCCTCATCAATCCAGCGCGCGTCAGGAGCACGAAAACCCGCCGAAAGCCATTCAAAGCGCAACAGGTTGCGTGCCCGCGATGGTGCAAGGGCGTTGAAATCAGTCAAGCCGATACGACCTGTCAATGTAGCCAAAGCGGCTCGGTCAATGGCCGCCAGGTCGTCGAGCAACAACGCGCTTTCAGCAAAGAGTCCGGCGGCACGCGCCAGCGCCTTCTGTGCTCCGGGGAATTTCTTATCCAGTAGCGGCATCACCGTATGGCGAAGATAGTTACGGCGATAATGCAAATCGTCGTTGCTCTCATCATCTATCCAACGCAGCGAATTTTCGGCGGCATAATCCTTAATGACCGCCTGCGTGATATCAAGCAAAGGACGAACCAGATTCGGCCCATGAGCTTGCGGACGCTCGACCAGCATGCCCGCCGCGCCGGCAATTCCAGCGCCTCGCAGCAGATTGAGCAGAACCGTTTCGGTCTGATCATCGCGATGATGGGCCAGGGCCAGCCAGTCCGCATCGCAGTTGAAAAACACGCCATGCCGCGCCCGGCGTGCCGCGGCCTCAAGCCCCTCATTGCCGTCTCTTGACACCTCGACGCGAACAATCCGCAAAGGCACCGCATCGCGCTGGCAGTACTCCGTGCAGAATTCGGCCCAAGCATCAGCGTTTGGACTGATCCCGTGGTGCACATGAATCGCCGATAGCTTGAAGGGGATACCCAAAGATGTACGCAGGCGGCTGAGCGCGTGCAGCAGAACAACCGAATCAAGTCCACCGGAGAAGCCAACGCAGAGGCGCGAACCCGGCGATATCCGAGGAGCAAAAAAGGAAGAAAGCTGCGTAACGAGCCGTTGAGCCGAATCAGCCTTCGAACGGTCAGTGCAGCGGCTGCTCTTTGGTGCGGCCATAGGCCATCAGCCGTGTAAAGCGGGCATCGAGCAATTCAACCGTGGACAGCGCACTGACGTGTTTCATGGCGTCCTGGAGCGCCTTCTTGAGGTTTTGCCCCATCGCCACAGGATCCCGATGCGCACCACCCACAGGTTCACTGACAACTTTGTCAATCAATCCCAGCGCCTTCAGGCGAGGGGCGGTAATCCCCATGATTTCCGCTGCGTCACTGGCCTTGTCAGCGCTCTTCCAGAGAATGGAGGCACAGCCTTCAGGCGAAATAACGGAATAGGTTGAATATTGCAGCATCTGCACTACATCGCCCACGCCAATCGCCAGCGCACCGCCCGAACCACCCTCGCCGATGACGGTCACAATAATCGGCACCTTCAGCTCGGCCATGACATAAAGATTTCGACCGATGGCCTCGGACTGGCCACGTTCTTCGGCGTCGATACCGGGGTAGGCACCAGGCGTATCGATGAAGGTCATCACCGGAATACGAAACTTTTCGGCCAGCCGCATCAGCCGCAGTGCCTTTCGATAACCCTCTGGGCGGGGCATTCCGAAGTTGCGGTAAACTTTCTCCTTGGTGTCGTTGCCCTTCTGGTGGCCAATAACCATCACCGACTGGCCGTTAAATCGTGCCAAGCCACCAACGATCGCGTGGTCGTCGGCAAAGGCACGGTCGCCGTGCAGTTCTTCAAAATCGGTGAAGATGAGACTTAGGTAGTCAAGTGTGTAAGGGCGCTGAGGATGTCGCGCTACCTGAGAGATTTGCCACGGAGTAAGTTTGGCATAGATATCCTTGGTCAGCACCTGCCCCTTTTTCTCAAGACGGGCGATCTCATCGGAAATATCCACGGCCGAATCGTCCTGCGCAAAACGCAAGTTTTCTATTTTTACTTGGAGATCAGCAATCTGCTGTTCAAAGTCGAGGAAACTGATTTTCATCAAGCTCGAGCCGGTTCTGAAACGGCACCCATTTTACCGCAAAGCCGACGAGAAGGCTCATCCGGCCTATGAAGCCTGAATACCGCAAGTACCCGCCACATCAAAGACCACACAGATTCTTCTGAAGAAATGCAAACGACGGCTTTGGATGTAATTCAATCTGGTGCGCCTGACCCAGCAGTTAAGGGGTCCAGAAACAAAAAAGCCTGCATTGCTGCAAGGCTTGGCCATCCTTGTGGAGACGGGCGGGATCGAACCGCCGACCTATTGATTGCGAACCAATCGCTCTCCCAACTGAGCTACGCCCCCGAGGAGCGGAGATTCTACGCAGCGTGATTTGCTGCGTCAATCACGACACCCAAGTCGAAATTGCGACTGATACCGAGAAAGGGTAGTTCGCTTGGCTGGGCACAAAAAAAGCTTGCCTTGGAGCAAGCTTTTTTGCCGCATAAAACAAATTATTTCTTCTTCTTTCCCTTGGCGCTAGCAACAGATGCCTTGAAGGTGGCACCAGCGGAGAATTTCGGCACGGTGGTCGCGGCAATCTTGATCTTTTCACCGGTCTTCGGGTTCTTGCCTTCACGGGCGGCACGTGCGGCCGCTTTGAAAGAGCCGAAACCAACGAGGCTTACGCCGTCACCACTGGCAACCGCCTCGACGATTGAGTCGATTACTGCATCTAAAGCCTTTCCGGAAGCAACTTTGGATAGCTCGGTGCGTTCGGAAATGGCGTCGATCAATTCAGATTTGTTCATATTGTCTCCTGTTGTTGATTGTAGAGAGCCGTAT
>NZ_FLQY01000397.1 GCF_900089945.1 Candidatus Propionivibrio aalborgensis
CGCCCGACTGCAACCGCACCCCAGCCATTTGACCGGGTATTACCTGATGCTGGCGGTCGGCGGCGTCGTGGGCGGATTCTTTGTCGGCATCATCGCGCCTTACTGGTTCAACAGCAATTACGAACTGTCGATCGGCATCTTGCTCACCGGGGTTGTCGCCGCCATCGCGGTCATTCCGAAAGCGAACTTTCCAAGCCCGCTCTGGCGCAACGCCAGCATTGCCTCGACCGTGTTTCTGCTACTGGGGCTGGGCTGGATACAGGTCGAGGAGCATCTCGGCGAGATCAGCGGCTCGGAAGTCACGGTACGCAACTTCTACGGCACATTGCAGGTCTTTGCCAACCCCGAGGGCGACTACCGCAGCATGCTGCACGGGCAGATTATTCACGGCCGTCAGCATCTCGCGAAGGACAAACTGGATTTGCCGACGACCTACTACAGTGCCGAAGGCGGCGCCGGCAGGGCGATGCAGATCAAGGCGGCCAGCGGCCCGTTGCGCGTCGGCGTGGTCGGCCTCGGTGTCGGCACGCTGGTCAGCTACGGTCGCAAGGAGGATTACTTCCGGCTTTACGAAATCGATCCGCTGGTGATCGACATTGCGCGTGACAACTTCAGCTATCTCTCACGCACCGCCGCCAGCACGGAAATCGTCCTGGGCGACGCGCGCCTGCAATTGGAACTGGAGCCAGCGCAGCAGTTCGATATTCTGGTCGTCGACGCCTTTTCGGGCGATTCGGTCCCCGTCCATCTGCTGACCCTTGAGGCATTCGCCCAGTATTTCAGGCATCTGAAGCCGGATGGCGTGCTGGCCGTGCATATCACCAACCGCTTTCTCGATTTGCAACCGGTGGTGAAATCCGCCGCCGACCACTTCGACAAGGACATTCGTCTGGTCAGTTTCGAGGGCGATCGCGAACGCCTCATCTTCCGTTCGCGTTGGGCGCTGATCAGCGCGGATCGCGCCTTTTTCAACAAGCCTCAGCTCATCGATGCGACGCCGATTGCCGCACGGCGCAACTTTCAGCCCTGGAAAGACGATTACAGCAGCATTTTCTCGATCCTGATGTAACGAATTGCCGATGGTCTGTCCGGACGCTGCCTGATCGCTTTCCTTACCCCGCTACCAGCGGAAATGGACGGTGTTCAGTTTTTCCGGGCCGACGGTAACCTGCCGCTTGACCTCCGTGCCAGCGTAGGTCGCAACAATCTGGTACGTGCCAGCAGGCAGCTTCGCCAGGAACCAGGGGCCTTCCGACGTGGTGTCTACCAGCGTCTTGCCCTTGCTGTCGGCGATGGCGACCCTGACATCGCTCAGGTAATCGCCAGTATTCAGCGCAAGCACCAGCTTGAGGTTGAAGTCGGTGACGAGCACCTTCATCCGGTCGAGCGATTCCTCGCCAACGCCTCCCGACACATAACTCAAACCGCCGGCTTCGCGGACGACGGCGTCGCTGTCGGCGCTGGCCAAGGGAACAAGTACGGCATAGCCCAGCATCATGGCCACGAGGCAGCGTGCAGCCCATCCATTTCTCGTTCCAAAAACCTGTTTCATAGCTGGTTCCTCCAATAGGTGGTGAAACAATTGGGCAATCGAGCTCTGGGCTCGTGGCCGAACGATTGCCCCAAACTGGGAATCTTCGGAAATTGTACTATGCTGAAAAGCGGTGCCAAGACGCGCTGAGGGTTTTTATGACCGCCAGAAAGGCAGTGAAGCAAACCAGGCGCCGCTCCATTGCTGCTGCACCTGACGCCGGTGCTTTCGCGCAGCATGCCAGTGACACCCCCTTTTCGAATGGGATGACTGGGGAACTCCGCCTGCGTGCCGAAGCGCTTGCTCTCAAGAAAGCGGCAAAATCGAAAAAGCGCTTTGAAGGGTTGACGCCTGAGGCAATCCGGAAGACGTTGTTCGAATTGTCCGTGCATCAGATCGAGCTGGAAATGCAGAACGAGACGCTGCGCCAGTCGCAGGTGTTGCTGGACACCGCTCGCGCGCGCTATTTCGATTTCTATGATCTGGCGCCGGTGGGCTACTGCACTGTCTGCACGCAGCTGTTGATCACCGAGGCCAACCTTTTTGCCGCCAGCTTGCTGGGTGTGACGCGTAGCGTGCTGGTCAAGCAGCCGTTCTTGCGCTTTATTCACGGCAATGACCAGGGCGTGTTTATGCAGTTCTGCAAACAGATCGCCGAAACCGGTAAGTCGCAGACCTGCACGTTGAGATTGATGAAGCCGGACCAATCGCTATTCTGGGTACAACTGAACGCCATTACCTTACCGGATCGCGACCGGGCACCGGAAATCCATATGGTGCTGAATGACATCGGCGAGCTCAAACGCACTGAAGAAGCCTTGCGTGCACAGGAGGAGTTCTTTCATCTGATCGCGGAAAATATCGGCGATTTCATTGCCGTCCTTGATCTGGACGGGAGGCGCATCTACAACAGCCCCTCGTACAGGCAGTTTTTCGGCTCGCCAAAGAAGTTGCGCGGCACCGATTCCTTCACCGTGATCCATCCGGACGACCGCGAGCGCGTCAAACAGGTTTTCAGGGAGACCGTGCAAACCGGTATCGGCCAACAAATCGTTTATCGCCTGCAGTTGGCCGATGGCAGTAGCCACACCATGGAGTCGAGCGGCAGCGTAATTCGGGACAACGAGGGCCGGATTGCACGGGTGGTCGTCGTGTCGCGCGACATCACCGAGCGCAAGCGGATGGAAGAGCAGGTGCGCCAGCTAGCGTTTTACGATCCGCTCACGCAGTTGCCGAACCGTCGCCTGCTTTCCGACCGCCTGAACCAGGCCATGGCGGCCAGTAAACGCAGCGCCTGCTATGGCGCCGTGATGTTCCTTGATCTGGATAATTTCAAGTTGCTGAATGACACGCAGGGCCATGTCGTTGGTGATTTGCTGCTGGTCGAGGCGGCAAAACGTCTCAAGAGCTGTGTGCGCGAAATGGACACCGTGGCGCGTTTTGGCGGCGATGAATTTGTGTTGATGATCAGTGAGCTGGACGCCGACAAGACCGAGTCTACCGTTCAGGTCGGCGTCATCGCCGAGAAAATATTCTCCGCCCTTTCACAACCCTTTGTGCTGAATACGAGTTCCGAACGGGAGCCCGAAACCACCATCGAGCATCGCTGTTCGGCGAGCGTCGGCGTAGCCCTGTTTGTCAATCAGGAAGCCAGCCAGGACGACATCCTCAAGTGGGCTGACGCCGCGATGTATCGGGCCAAAGAGGCCGGACGCAATCTGGTCCGGTTTCACGAGTAAGGTTTCTGGTCGGGCTGCCAACAGGCACCGGGTCACCTGAGCTCTCCCCGCAGTGCCAGGACATCGGCCCTGAGCGAATCCGGAAGCGCCTGGCTGGCATTGACCGGCTCGCCGGCCGCAATGGCGATTCTTCTGAAGGGTCGTGCCTTCCACAGGGCGCTCATCGCCGGGCCATCGCGTCGGGAGAAAATGCTGCCCCAAAGCCCGGACAGCGCTACGGGAACAACCTGCACCGGATTGCGTTCGAGAATACGGCTGATCCCGGGGCGGAATGGGCAAAGCTCGCCATCGGAAGTGATCTGTCCTTCCGGGAATATTCCCACCAGCTCGCCTGCGGCCAATGCCGCGGAAACCTCGTCGAACGCTTTTTCCAGCAGCACCGGATCGTCCCGGGCCGAAGCAATCGGGATGGCGCGTCCGGCC
This sequence comes from Candidatus Propionivibrio aalborgensis, assembly GCF_900089945.1. Classification (GTDB taxonomy): domain Bacteria; phylum Pseudomonadota; class Gammaproteobacteria; order Burkholderiales; family Rhodocyclaceae; genus Propionivibrio; species Propionivibrio aalborgensis. The sequence goes on from NZ_FLQY01000397.1 coordinate 3,694, forward strand.
TTGAAAACGAACGACAGAATGGGCCAGCGAAAGATGTGGTGGTCCATGACGAAGCGAATCGGACGGTGGCATGCGGCCGTGATGACAAGAGCGTCAACATAGCTCACGTGATTGCAGATGATCAGCGCGGGGCCGCTCTCGGGAATGCGATCAAGGTCCTTCTTTTCGAGACGGTACACCGAATGGACCAGCAGCCAGACAATGAATCGCAGGAGGAATTCTGGCACCAGTCCGTAGATGTAGAGCGCCACCGCCGCGTTGCAGATCGCCGCAACGGCAAACAGCATGGGGATGCTCAGACCGCTGGACAGTAGCACGGCAGCGGCACCGGCGCCGACGACCATGAACAACGCATTGACGATATTGTTCGCGGCAATGATTCGCGCCCGGTGGCTTGCCTCCGAGCGAATCTGCATTAGCGCATAAAGCGGGACGATGAAGAAACCGCCAAAAAGACCAATGGCGAAGAGGTCGAACAGAATGCGAATTGTTCCCTCGGCCATCAGGAACGGCATGATCGACAAGGCGCTGGCGGGTGGCGTCGCCGGGGAGGCAAAGGCCAGATCAAGGCCAAATACAGTGAGGCCGATTGAGCCGAAGGGCACCAGACCGATTTCAACCTGTTTCGACGACAGGCGTTCGCACAGCAGCGAGCCGATGCCGATACCCAGCGTGAAGATGCCGAGGAGCAGAGTGACGCACGTTACCGTGCCACCGAGTACGTTCTTGGCATAGGCGGGAAACTGTGCGAGGAGCAACGCGCCGAAGAGCCAGAACCATGAGATTCCGAGGATCGACAAGAAGACCGTGCGGTTTTCGCGGGCGAAACCGATATTGCGCCAGGTTTCGGTAATCGGATTCGGATTGATCTTGAGCGTCGGCTCCGGTGCCGGCGCTTCGGGAATGCCGCGACTGGTCAAGTAACCCAGCACTGCGGTCAGCATGCACCCTGAGGTAATCCACACGGTGCCGCCTTCAACGCCGGCGAGCAGGCCGCCGACCAGTGTGCCGATGAGGATGGCGACGAACGTTCCGGCTTCGACCAGCGCATTGCCGCCGACCAGCTCATCCTCGTGCAGGTGCTGCGGCAGGATGGCGTACTTTACCGGGCCGAACAGGGTTGATTGCAGTCCAAGCAGGAACAGGGCAAAGAGCAGAACGCTCAGGTTATGCAGCCAGAATCCGGCACCGGCGATTACCGTGATTGCGATTTCGAGTACTTTGGTCAGCCGTGCCAGTCGGGCCTTGTCGTACTTGTCTGCCAGTTGCCCGGCGGTTGCCGAAAAGAGAAAGAATGGCAGGATGAAGATGCCTGCGGCAAGGTTGGCCAGAAGCTCCGGTTTCATTGCAGTCCACTGCGTCGCCTGAAAAGTGAGCAGAACGACCAGCGCATTCTTGTACAGGTTGTCATTGAAAGCGCCGAGGAATTGTGTTCCGAAGAACGGGCCGAATCGGCGTGATTTCAGAAGTGCGAATTGCGAACTCATGTCCTGGTCTTCCTGTGCTGTTTGTCGGGCCGATGGAGGCGTTCGAGGCGTTCGCCCTAGCTTGGGCTATCGCTGGCTGTGGCTTCTGACATTTTCTTCAAGGTGACATAGTCGGTCTTGCCGGAGCCGAGCAGGGGAATCGCGTCGATCTGCCTGATGACTCGCGGCACCGCAAGCTCGGGAGAACCCGTGGCTTTCGCGGCGGCCAGCAGTTGTTCCCGCTTGAGTTCGGGGTCGGTCGTGAACAGCACAAGTGCTTCTCCCTTCGCCGCATCGGCACGCGTCGAAGCGGCATGGACGAACTTGGGAGCGGCCTGCACCGCAAGTTTCTCGACGACTTCGAGCGAAACCATTTCGCCGGCGATTTTGGCGAATCGCTTCAGGCGGCCGCGGATATGCAGGAATCCGTCGTCGTCACGTTCGACGATGTCGCCGGTCGAGTACCAGCCCGCGCCCTTCGACTGTGGCTGTTGAATGACACCGGGCTGGTCGAAGAGGAAGTAGCCTTTCATGACATTGGGCCCCTTCACATGCAATGCTCCCCCGTGCTCGATCCCCGGAACCGGTTCGAGTTCGTACTCCATTCCGGGAAGAAGTTGCCCGACACTGCCGATGCGGCAGGCCATGGGTACATTGACCGCCACCACCGGTGCACACTCGGTCACACCGTAGCCTTCCAGTATGCGAATACCGAACTTCTCGATCCACAGTTTGCGGACCTCTTCGGATAGTTTCTCGGCGCCCGCAACGACGTAGCGCAAACGTCCGAAATCGTACTGATGGGCAAATTTGCCGTAGTTGCCGAGAAAGGTCGATGTGCCGAACAGAACGGTGCAGTCTCGGTCGTAGACAATTTCCGGAATGATCCGGTAATGCAGCGGACTGGGGTAAAGGAAAACCTTGCAGCCGGACACCAGCGGCAGCAGGACGCCACAGGTCAGACCAAACGAATGGAACAGCGGCAGGGCCATCATGAATTTGTCGTGTGGCGTGAAATCGGCGACAGCGCGTATCTGTGCGACGTTCGACAGAATCGATGTGTGCGAATGGACAACGCCTTTGGGTTTGCCTTCCGAGCCGGAAGTGAAGAGAACGATCGCCGGGTCGTCCGGAACTTGCGCTAGCGCAGCACCTCCGGGGAAAGCAAGGTGCCAGAGCACCCACAGCCGGTCGTTCAAGCCAATAGTCGACTTGAGGTCCTCAAGGTGCTCGATGCGAATGCCGGACAGTTTCTCGATGACTTGCGTGAGCCGGGCTTTCTCCAGAAAGCCTCTGGAGGAAATGATGGTCTTGATGTTGGCGGCTATGCAGGCGGCTTGCAGGCCGTCCGAACCCGCCGTGTAGTTGAGAAGCGCCGGCACACGCCTGCCTGCGGACAGCGCGAGAACCAGTCCGAGCGTCGGTGCGGCATTGGGCGTCAGCACACCGACGACTTCGCCTGGGGCAGTCAGACGGGACATCAGCCGCATCATGCCGAGCGCCATCTTGAGCAGTGAGCCGTAGGATTCCTCGACCAGGCGAACGTCTTCCACCAGCTTGTAGTTCGCGCCAAAGGTCTCCTTGCCCTCCAGAAAGGCTTCGAACAGGGTCCGTTGCGGACGTGTGGCGACCAGCATGTCGAGCAGGATCTGGCGCAGAAGCTCTCCGGCGCGACGACGGCGCAGCTTGGCGGAGGGCAGGTCGGGCATGGGAATATGTCGACGTGGCTGGATCGAAATCGTTACTTTGGGAAAAAGTTTGCGCGGGTAGACACCGGCCAGCCGGCCGAAATAGCTGCGTGCGGCGCCGTCAATGCGAACCGGTACGATGGTGGCACCGGTCTTGGCGGCGACGAAGGCTGCACCGTCATACACTTTCATCAGCGAGCCGGTTTTGGTAATTCGGCCTTCCGGAAAGATCACCACCGGCTGTCCGGTTTCCACCAGCTTGACGATCTGCTTCATTGCCAGCGGGCTGGTTGAATCGACCGCCAGGTGTGGAACAAAGCGGAGAAGAAAGCGGAACAGGGGCCGATTTGCGATTTGCGTATGCACGACGAAGACGGCTTCGACCGGCATCATCAAGCCAAGGAGCAGCCCGTCGATAAAGGACTCGTGATTGGCTACGATCAGCGTCCTGGTGTTGATGAATGTGCTCGGTTGGCCGCTGAGCTGGACACGAAAGAGTGCCTTGAAGAGGATGCGCGCTAAGGTCTTGAACATGATTATTCCCCGATCATTCTTATTGAGAACTGCTTTTTGCGACTGATCCGTTTGGCGGATCGCTTGCTTCCGGCAAAGGCATCACGTGCGCGAGTGACGACACCCGAGTGCGCTCAATGAGGTTTGCGACGATGAGTGCGGCGGCTCCGGTGGCCAGCAGATGCTTCAGTGTGTGCCCCGTAAATGCTCCTGTTGCTGTCGCAATCTGGTGGTCGCCGATCTCGGCCAGCTTGGCAATGACATATAGTAGCAGCGCTCCGGCAAATACCCGGCGATCATGTCGAGGCATGTCATAGATCCACTGCCAGAGCGGAATGAGCAGGATGGGCAAGCCCTGTAGAAGCAAATACGGACGCAGGTCGCCGTTACCCGCCTGTTCTGTGAAATACCACCAGGCCACACTCAGAATGGCGGAAACCCCAAGGAATGCTGCAAGCATGGTGCTGCTCCTTTGCCGGGTGTCGCCCCAGACGCCGGCAAGCAAACCACCACAAGCCAGCGCGATGGGCAGGCGATCCCAGACCAGGCGTGCGTTATCCGGATCGAGATGGTAGTACGACGATCCGATTGCGGTCAGCAAAAGACCCATCAGAAACAGCCTGTAGCCTGCCCAGCCGTTCTCCATCCGGCTGTGTCGACCGGACGGGGTCAGCTTCACCAGGCCCCACAGGGCAACCAGTGCAAACCCGAGATTCGAGAAGACATCGGCGAAATGTGGAATGCCAAATAGCCGCGTTTGATCGGCGAAGTCGTGATAGTCGGGGAGTTGCGCAATCGGACCATGCACCAGGGCGGCTCCTGAAAGCAACACGGTAACGAGCAGAGGAAGATGCTTGCGCCAAGGTTTCATGTGGTTTCTCTTGAGTGTGCGAGGACTCAGAATGCACATAAGTTTATAAAAAATAAACCATAAATTAAAAAGCATCGCCATATAAAGCAAAAGGCATCAGTATACGATACCGAGTTATATTGCCGAGTGCCTCAAATGCCATGAACGAAATCGATCAGTTGGTGAATACCCTCAAGCGCCGTCTCAAGATTCAGGGCATGACCTACCGCGATCTGGCGTTGGCGTTGGGTGTTTCAGAGCCTAGTGTAAAACGCATGTTCGCTCTGCGCCGATTCAGCGTTGACCGTGTCGTCGCGATCAGCCATTTGCTCGGATTTACCCTGGCGGAACTGTCGAATGAAGCCGCAGTGAGCGAAAGCCGTTTGCATACCCTGACTGAAGAACAGGAGGGGAAGTTGGTGTCCGACACGAAGCTTCTTCTGGTTGCGGTTTGCGTGCTCAATCAGTGGGAAATCCGGGACATTGTAGAAACCTATGCGCTGACGGAAGCGGAATGCATTCAGCATCTCATCAAGCTTGACCGCTTGCGGCTGATCCATCTACTGCCCGGCAACCGGATCAGGCTCAACGTGGCGCGTGATTTCGACTGGCGGCCAAAAGGGCCAATCCGCATGTTTTTTCTGGGACAGGGACTAGGGGATTTTCTGAACAGCGATTTCTCGGAAGGCGACTCGGTCATGGCTTTCTCGCATGCGATGCTGACCGAACCGGCGATGGTGAAAATGCAGAAAGAGATACGCAAGCTGCGACAGAAATTCGCAGAGATTCACGAAGAAAGCCTGGCAGCACCGCTATCGAAACGTCGCGGTACGGGAATGCTGCTGGCGATGCGCGAGTGGGAGATCGGCGCGTTTACGAAGTTACGGCGAAATTGAGCGGAACAATTGAGTGCCAAAAAAAATCTGGAGAGCATTACGCTGTCCAGACTATTTGGAACCTAATTTCTGCAAAGAAACAGTATTCGAGGATAAAAAACTCGTAAGTGGCTACGCCGGTTTTTGGGGCTCCAATCTTGCCAGAAATGCGGTGCTGGACGAGGTGAAGTCGTAAAAATTGGAGAGCTTTCCTTCTCTAGTTAAGAGGCGCAATCAAAAAACTCGTAACAGACTGACTCTCAGCCATGTGGTCAGTTGTCAGCCGTCAAAGTGCTCATTTTCACTGCATCTTGATCGCTAGGCTGAGATTGGTATCTTGATGGCGCTCCTGAGAGGAGCGATATCAGTGAAGCCGCTTCATCCGGATCGCCATACAAAACAGCAAGAGCAAGCACATAGGTAACAGCTTGGTCATCTCGTCCAAGCTCAATTGCATCAATATCGCGGAAATACTTCCCAGCCCCCTTTGTTTGGAAGTCAGGGAATAGATCATGGCACCATTGATTAGGGCATGTCGCCAAAATTGTATCGCTGACAAAGCGCTTCCCGTGGGCAGTTGTCCAGCAGGCATAGTTTTTTCTATTTAACTGTTGTTGCAGTATCCTGATGAGGTGCGGTAAAAATGCCGGGCCTTGAAACGCTAGTAGAGTGCTGACGAGTTTCTGGTAGCGCCTCGGAATCGTATTCTCAGAGGGAAATGGAGTTGAAGTGCATTCACATGAAGCGTCGATCACCTTATGTGGCTGACTCGATAGAACTTCTCCCGTAACCACATTGAGTGGTATCTCGTGCTTTGAGCACCAGGATACTCCAACAATCTGATGGCTACGGCGCCAATAGGAACGCCCCCAAAATTCGAGATCTTCGGAGGCGCATTGGGGGCATAAGTAATATCCGAATCGTCGGTGGTTCAGCATCGGGTTGTTAGGAGATCCTCTTTCGTTTGCGCCGTGGGGATGGCACCAGCGAGAGGTACATTCAAATGCTCCGTAGAAAGGCTTACAGGTGTGTGAGCAGACAAAATCCTGATCCGAGAGCCCTGCAATTTCTGCAATTAAGTGGGCTTTAGATGGGCGCTGCAAACGAGATTTCGCCTTTCGGACTCGCGAAAACAGTTCCTCTGTTGTTAAGGTGTTCCCACTCGCAACGTGTTCAAAATAGGCTGTTCCCAGTTCGTCGGGCAACATCTTCGGAATATTTAAATTGAGCATTTCACAAAACCCTTTCGGAGTGGTGACATATAGGTGCTCGATTTAGCGCAGTCAGCAAGTCAGTAATGGCGGCCTTGCTCTTGGGCAATCGATCAAGCCTTGGCGAAAAAGAAAGCTTCGGCAGCCGACGTAAGATGGCTTGCACCTTTTTCCTTTCCCAGCTTTCCAGGTGGATTCGCTGACCAAGTGAGGCGATTGCTCGGGAGCATTCCTCATCTCTAGCCAGCCAATTGACTCGCTCACGACGATGAGTGGGTTTTCGTCGCAACACGACGGGTGAACTTGATAGGTACGCAGACAACCAAATGCGGTCGTGGCGATATAGCCAGCTATATCCAGCACCTTCCAACTTCTGCGCATCCTTTCGCGTCAGTTGTGTGCGAGAGCCGAGTGCGTTGAGAAAGGCTTGGCGGTACTTCGCACGTTTCCATCGATGATTGGCTGCTTTCCAGCGCTGCAACTGTTCGGGGGCTTCTGAACAAAGCCGATCGATGGTCGATTTCGATAAGCTCAGTTCTCGCTCGATGTGAATCAGTGGCAGACCTTGATCCAACATAGCGCTGACCTTTGAGCGCAGTCCTTGTGTTAATTTTTTGGGTCTCTTGGGCAGGTTCAGCCAACCAAGTTTGCCGAGCCAGCGCGTGGCTGTGCCTATGTCAACGTTCTCGTCTTGGCACGCTTTCGTTAACGAGCAATCGCCCACTGAGACTCGGCACGAGATGCTTGCTAACTGTTTTGACAGAAGTTCCGGCGGACAAGGTTCTGATATGGCGGAGGCGGGATGTATGGTCTCCGGTGGCGGAGGCGCAGAAATTTCTATTTCCCACGAAAGCACATTTCTAAAGAGTTCCCAACTACCAAAGAGGAGGTTGATGAGTAGAAGGTGACTGATCGGATTGGAGGGCCCCCGAGGCTTGCGAACTAGCTTTAGCAATCCCTCAATGGTGTTTGGTGTTGCTATACGGTTGAAGGGGGAAAGGCCGGCGATGGGTCGATATGCTTTCTCCAGTCGATCGATCAATTCGATAGCTCTGATTTTACCCGTCAGGGTCAATAACCCATTTTGCTTCAATCCATGCAAATAGGCATAGCGCAGAGATTGGGGATCGATAGAACTGGCGTCGTCCCGAAGCGCTTGGCTTCCAAGCGTTGCAAGTTGCCGAAGTAAAGGGGGCGGGGCGACTACCAAGGGTGTCGGGCCAGAGCCGTGGTCACGCTCATCAAGTGGCAGATGGAGGCATGACCAACCGGTGCCATCTCTTCTGATCCCTGATTGAAGCAAAGGAACGTTATGGCAAGGGCACACAAGTGAACTGGGTAGCTGATGTTCTCTATGCCAGTAGGCAAAGCCGTTTTCCTTCTGATCAATCAGCGCGCATTCCGGACAATGCCTTAGTGGAAGCAATGCACCGACAGGACTTGCTGGTAACCCGAGAAAGAATTTCAAACGTTCCGCTTCGTTGCTGCTCATCAGGCCTACTGCTTCAGGATTTGATGGCGAGTCTCTAAAACGCAGAAAGTAAGGGAGGATCGTGAAGTTGTTCGCAACAAACGCGACATCTCCATAGCATTGTTCAGTTACTTGGCAAAAGTGGGCTAGGTTAGACGGAAAATCATGGCGTAATCCTGAGAACGGAGAGCCGAAAAGCAACTGACTGGTCGTTCGGGCATTTTCATGGCCGTTGAGCCGAGCGATCAAGCCAACAATCGAATAGAGAGTGATGTCATTACAATGAGGGGGTAGTAACAAGGAGCAACTCATGCCGCCCCCCTTGCTGCAGCCAAGGTGTCCTGAAATCCTTTCAGGTGATGGGCTACCAATCCCGAACTACGTATGTCTCCATCGGGAAGGTTTTTCAAAAGCTCACTGCGTTTTGCATCTTGGTTCTTTTGCCTAGTCTGTTCGGCCTTGAATTTGGCACGTCCAGACTTCGGAGCCTTGGCTGGCGCTTTTTTCTTGCTTTCATCTTCCTTCGACTCCCCCTTTTGCGCTGTTGTTACCTGAGCGGAGGGCAGGGGGGCGATAGTTGGTTCGCGCGTGACAGAACCCCAGTAAGTGTCATAGAGCTTGATATCGACATCCTCGATGTCTTGCAATAAATCACTCTTCCTGAAGTGAAAACCATCGGCCAGATTGCGGTGTTCCTTATAGGTGCCGGATTCGTATACCAAAGTTATATCTTTGGAGCCAAAGCATTCTTGTTCCTGATGCAGCGCATTGCGCTGAGCCATGCACCATAGAAACAATGCTAGACGAGGTATGCCTCCACTGCAGCGGCGGAGTAATTGATTGCATTCTATTGGGTCGTTGATCGGGATAGTGAGGCAGTAATAGCTCATTATTCCTTTGGCAATAGCATCCCACTCCATGTCCGCCACTTCTTGGTCTTCTGCAGTCATGGCGATCGCGCCTGCGGGCATGAAGTGTTCGCTTGGGGTCGTATATAGACGATTGCTGTCCTGACTATAAGTGATCCAATCAAATGCTGTTTCGTTGCCCAGAAATATGATGGGAATACCGGAATTCATCAGCATGAGCAGGAAATCTTGCATGAGATTGGCTTGGCCACTGAGAACAAGATTGCGAAGCTGTCCTTCCTCCAAAAACAGGATCCCCGTGTAATGGGCAACTAGGCGGCAAACTGTAGCCACAGCCAAGCGTTCCACTGTTTTGTGCTTCCGCGGGAGGTCGATCGCATATGAAGTGCCAAGTGCGTTGTCGATCTGTAAAAGGATATTGGTTAGAAACCCGCCTCGCGTGCCGTCATGGCTGATCGACACCTCAAGATAGACGAGTTGAGTGAGTGCTTCCCACCCGGCAACGCTGTTTGCTCCGTGGCGAATCACTTGTGGAAGCAGTTCACAGAACCGTTGTCTGGTCACGCTTTTTCCTGTGCCGGTCGTGCCTTTCACGACTTGGACCGATATGCCTCGTGTCGGGCTCATAAACGGGTGGGTTTTACCATTGGGCTTGTGTAATACGGCTTCCCAGTAAAGCTGGCGTGCCTTTGCTATATTTGGATTCCGCCTGCGCAAACCGGCGTGAAGCATTCCATGCCATGTGAGTGCGGTTCGTATCATCTGCATGGTTGGCTCCAGCGGGGTCTTTTCACCAATGAGCAATTCGTCAATCTCGGTGAATCTGAGACTGGCGAGGTCGAGGCCTTCCAGTGGGTTGAATGCTAAATCGGTAGCTAGCTGTTCCGAATCCGAATAGTAAAGAATTTGTTGAGCTAGTGGATTGGGTGTGGAAAACCAGTGGGTTTCTGTAGGAGAGGGACGTTCATGCATGGGGCACCTCTGTCTGGCGGCTTTGAACAATCCGGGCAAATACAGATTTCTTCGCCGGCAAGGGCGCCGTTGTCGAAGCAATATCCTCTGTTGCCGGTTCCGGGGGCGGTGTAACTTTGACCAAAGGGAGTTTCACGACTCCTGGCTTGTGAACTGGCGCGCTATCAATGGGTGACTGTTCAGGTTCGACTGTCTCGGTCGCGGCGGTTTCAGGTGCGATGATCGGCATGCCATGATCCATCAAGGTTTTTTCAGTCTCTCGGTTTGATTTTTTTCCTTTGCGGATTGAAGATTTCGAGGGGGATTTACCCACTTTCTCTACGGTCGCCTGATACTCCGCCTCGGCGGCATCGTTTGCTTCTTCTTGTTCGGCCTCAAGGTCGCTGATTTGTCGTTCTCGCCCTGATTCCGCGAAAAAAAGTCTGAGTTTGTTGGCGTCATCCAGTTCGTAGATGTCTGGCAGCGAACACTCTTCCAGTAACTGGCTGTCGTGAGTTTTTGCGGCTAAGGGGATTAGCTCCCCGGAATACAGGTCGCGATAGTAGATTTCGCTTGGGCGGTAAGGGTCATACAGAAAATCGTCATCAAAAGCAGTGGGCATGACGCGGGATCGCATCACCTTTGCTTCCAAGCACTTCTTGACGATCTGTTTGTGATGGCTGGCGTATCGGACATGAGATACAAATTCTCGCTTTTGCCCCTTGTCCGTACGTAGTAGTCGGATCCCGTTTTGTGTGAACGTTCCACGGGTGGGAATCAATAATGCTATTCGCGCCTCCGCCTCGCTGATTAGGCTGGTGGCTTGATTTCCGCGCTCGATTTCCCAGCGTGTCAGGTTGGCACGGGTTAGCTTTATTCCTTTGTCAACGAGTTCCCTCTGCATTTCCAGCGTTGGCACTATGTCGAGTTCCATCGTGTTCCAAGCGTAGATTGCGCGCGCTGTCTCACGAATTGCTTCAATGATGGTCATACGGGCCAAGACATCTGCCTTTTCCACGCCTCGTTCGGTTCGTTGACCATAAGTGGTCCCGACCAGATTGTGATCGACCAAACGATGGAGTCCATGATGTGTTGTTTCCACGTCGCTATTCATATCTGAACGTGAAACTGGAACGAACTTGAGACCTGTGTTGACATTCTCAAATGCGTTCATGGCTGCTGCGGCACGGGCATCCGTGTTGTCTGCGAGGAGGGTGGCGAACCTGATGGTTATCCAGTTTTCCAACTCCTGTTCTTCTAGGCCCAGCCACTTCAGCCACTCGCGCTTCTCCGTGAGAGCGTGAAGATAGGCCAGTTGAACGGGAAGACTCCCCGGGGCGTCCAAACCCATATAGAACCCGGGTATGTATTTGTACTTGCTGTCGACGATCAAAACGCGGTGAGCCTGGCCGATCCGGTTTAGTCGATTGATGACTGAAACGAATTCCTGATCGGTTGTAGTTGAGTCTATAGCGCCACGCTGCCCAATCTTTATAACGGTCTCGTTGGCGTAACCAAATAGCACCCGGTCGATCCGCGCCAGTGCGCGAGGCGTAAGTTGCTTCTTCCAGGAGTCATGACCCGGGGAACGGATTTTTCCCCAATACTCGAACTGAGTTTCTGTTGGGCATTGAATATCGGGGTGAACTATTCGTTTAGGATGCCCATCTTCACCAATCACAATGTCTGAGTAGAACTCACGTTTGAGTTTTCGGAATGCTTTTCGGCGTGTCTTTCCTCGCTTGTTGTAATGCCGCCAGGCAAATCCGCATTGATCCTTTTCTTCATCAGACAAGATGTGGCCTTCGAGGCCGATTTCGCCTGATTGTGTTGCCCTGTTGGGCGGCCCCATTTTCTTCTTTCCCTGTTTCTTTTCTTTACCCCTTCCACCGCATCTAGAGGTATAGGGGGTGACAGAGCCTGATACGGAGCCTTCTGCCCAGTATTGGTTGAGGGTGTCGGTGATGCGACGGCGAAGGCGTTTTACATCTGTCGGCGACGTTGCCAGTTCGCGGGCTCGCTGGTTTATTTTTTCGGCTCGAATCTGCGGATCAAGAAGGAGATCTACATCTTCTGGATCTAGCAGTTTGACCAGAGGTTTGATCAATTCGAAACGTTCAGCTCGTTCCTTACGTGGGGTTGATTGTTCTTGCCCGCGACGCAGGTATTTATTGTCCAACTCCTCTGGTGTGGCTTGAACATCCGGGCGCGGCGGAAGGCCTCCAGAGAGAAATACAAATTGCTTGCTAATGTCTTCCGAAAGCAGCCATGACAATTTTTCAACACGAGGGCTTAGGAAATAGAGGCGTCCAGCAGATTGTTTGGGGGTGGCACGTACGAAAGCGATCCTGTCGAGTTGCTTGTTAACCGCCAGAACCCGGAAGAACTCTGCATCGGGAGCATCCTCGTGGTTACTGTGATACGAAGTGATGACTTCGCCTGGAATTGGTGAGCGAGTAATGAACTGGTTCATTGTCCCTCTCCGGCAAATGCATTGCGGAGCGCAGCCTTGAGCGCACGACCGCCAGGTACAGGGGGGAGGCTTCTACGAACTGGGCGACTGAGATCACAGTCGATCATCTGATGCCACAACATGTGATCGAGCAAGAAGGTCGCATGGCTAAGGGGCAGAGCCCAGTCTCGTTGAAGCCGATGGAGCGTCTCTTTCAGCGATTCCTGACAAATGCGGTCACATCGCGCTGCGAGAAAATCATGCAATACTGCTTGCAAAGGATGCGTTGGAGACAAGAAAGCAGCATCGACCATGCTCTCAAGTTGAGCGAATAGTACTGAGGGGTAGAGTGATGCGTCACCGACGGTGTAGTGGACACCAAGTTGCAGCGCATAGCGGCGTTCTCCCTCCAGCTTTTCCGGCCCTCGGTCCAATGGATCGATATGTCGATATCGGTCTGCCTGGAGTGGTTTGATCGAAAGCAGGACAGAGCGGCGTTGGGGCGTCGCGATCCAAGGTAAGGTAAGGCAGAGATCGATCGTCCAAATATATGGGATGCCTGTTCCCACGAAAACGCCGTGCCGAATTCCCGCTTCTAAACAAATCGCCAGCATGCCGACAGAACGGGGAAGCGAGGCATCGTCAGCGAAATTTCTGCCGAATTCAGGGTGGTGGTGGCTCCAAGGCCAGAGCGGGTATTGCTCACGTACCCATGCTCCTGTCCAGGCAGACAATAGCGCAACAAACCATTCGCTTTGACTAAAGAAATGACAACTCCGCTGAAATGGAGGCAATGCTTTACGAACTTGCACGGAGACGGGTGATGGATTCCAGCGCTTAATTTCAAGCATGGACTGGTAATTCTCATCGAACCCGCTGCCATGGCCGCTAGCGATGAAATGGCTTAGATAATCATCTGTGATTTTTGGGGAGCGTCCCATAGGTTACATCCCCCTGAAATCCGGTGGGAATGCTTGATCATTAGGGAGCTCCGGGTATTGCCGCAAGGCGGCAATCTTGTGGCGAGAAAACAGCATACTGAACCTCCATGTCTTGCCTGTATGGTGATGCGTACGAAAAAAATGGACGCACGTATCCCTTGGCTGTCGGTCAATGGGTGAGTGAGCACTGGGTGCCCTTGACTCTTCGCGTGATAGGAGGCAGTATTTGATCAGCGTGTATCCAAATACCCCTGCTTCAACAGGGGCCTCATGCGCGAAAAGCCGACGGTAAAACGTTGGCTTTTTGTCTTTCTAGGGGTACCTCCTTCCTGTGATGCGGGATTACAAATGGAAGTGACTTGGGCGATATCTATCACCAGTTAAGCGACTTGCTCCTCCCCTCTGCTTAGCGCCTTTTTGCCAATGACCAAACGAGATCAGTCTCTCGCGTTGGTCATTGTTCGCCGCTGGCTTTAATTTCAGGGCAACCGCAATTTCATGTGAGGTGCCACGTAGGCACTTGGCTTCTCCTCTGAGAACCCGATAGACCAGGCCAACAGGAAATCCATACTCCCGAGCCCAGGCTGCAACGGACTTTCCGTTAGCCTCGAACAGTGCTTTTGTTTGATTTGCTTCGTTCAATTCGTTCTCCGTAAGTATGTGGAACGAGATAAAAATCTCAACATCAAGATACAATATTACGCATGTTTGTATAAACATCAAGTGATTTATGAGAAGATTTTGGCAACCTATCGTTTGATATTGATATTTTCGAGGTTGCCTTCAGATGTCCGCTGTAGTGTCGTTGCCCAGTTTTCCCGACCGACTTCGTATGGAGAGGCGCCGCCTAGGGCTTACCCAGGAACAGTTCGCAGTGCTGGGCGGGGCGTCAAAAACCGCGCAATACATGTATGAGGCGGGAAAAAATTGGCCGACATGCGAATACCTTGAGGCTCTTCGAAGCAGCGGTGTTGATGTGGCATTCATCGCAACTGGAGCTCGAACGGCCGCCAACGCGATTGATTGGGAACTGCTACGCCAAGCCTTCCTGCTCGTGCAGCACAACTTGGCGTCGAAGCCGGATCGGGCATTCTCACCGGATCAGCTTTTTGACGCTTTTAAGACAGCTGTTCAGATGGCGCAGGGAGTGACGAGGCCAGACCTCGTGACTCAGGCTGAAAACTAAAGAGCCAACCAGGCGACGGCTAATGAGTAAAGAAGAAGAGGATTTGCGCGAGTTTGAGAGAGTTCTGGAAGAACTGGCGCGAGAGGCAAGAAGTCCGTCTGATTTGAGGTCCAAGTTGCTTTGTGATGCCTCCGCTCGATTGGATGATATTTCGGCTCAAAGGACGTTAGTGGACAGGGAAGCTCATTGCCAAGATAGCGGCGGACTCCCGCATAAAGTAGTTCGATACTTGGCAACGAAGTGGGAATCTCTTCGGCGCGGCCCTGCGCTCTCTGATCCATTGGCTAGAGGTGTGGTCGATGGTCTGGTGGAGAGTGGTCGGATTACCGTCAAGCAACGACGTCTGATAAATCTTTACCAGATGATCCGGTTTCAAGAGTCTGGAAGCATGGTCCTCGTCGTGCCGACCCCAAAATCTTATATCCTGGCTGCGTCAGTATTGTCACTGCTGGCTATCTTAATGTTGCTATTAGCAATGACCATTTGGGCGGTCATATCTCAGATAGACGGAGCCTTGCCAATCGCTTATTCCCTTGGTGCATTGATCGGTTTTCTGCTTCGTAGCGCATACGATTCTGCTTGGGGCAGAGACGAGATTGCCTCTTGCATACACGCTCTCGTGCCGTGGCTAAGAGTTTGCAAACAAGAGTGATGAGCATTGCTGCCAAATCGACAATTGCTGTTTTTGCAGCAATGAGCAGCAACGTTAGGTTGGTAGGGGCGTGCAAGCCCCTTTCCAAATCAAGTCGGAAGATTCTTTTGACTTTATATCGGCCTTTGCAGGCCTCGAGCTCGCGTCCCAGGCTGTCAGTCTGCTGATGGCCGCTTTGCACAAAACTCAGACCCGCTCAAACTGCTTGCTTGAGCCCAAGCTCTTGCGTAGGATTTCGCTCAGGCTGTCTGAGCCCAACCTGCCACCGGGTTAAAACAGACGCGCAGCAAGCAATGCATGACCTTTGATCAACAGGTTGATGCGCAATCGGTGGACGTCGACCAGCTATTGATTGAAGGCCACACCATGACTGCAATTGCTCTTGCAGAGCTGTCCCTTGCCGCGCTAAAGAAGTCTCTTCGCAAGGATCTTCCGAATATTCGCTCTTCCCACCTGACTGAAGCCATGGCAGCTGCGTTGGATTTTCGAACGCATGCATCCTTAATTGCCGCGCTTTCTGGTCAAGCCAGCGACCCAAGCATCCTCTTGCTCGACAATGAGCGGTTTGAGGCTAGGCTCGGCGAGTTTGGCTACCAACTGGCGAATGATGATTTCCGCTTCGAATGGTTGGATGATTGCCCAGATCTGATATCGACAATGCCGGATTCTGGGTACGACGTAGAGTATCGCTCGAAACGCGATAAGGCGTGGCGAAACCTCATGGTGCTCACGGTCAACGAGGGTATTCGCCAGAAGCTTTTCTCGCTTCGCGTTGACGACAATCGCTGGCTAGGTGCTGAACCAGGAAGCCAAGGTCATCGTGGCACTGGATACATCTTTGAATTCAAGCTGCCAGACGGCAAACCGGCCAAGGGGTATGTCAGCGATGCTGGGTTTGGTGAGCTGAACATCCATGCAGCAGTTTTTCCCAATGAGGATTGGGTTCGGGCGGTGAACAGCGGATTCCATGCAGGTGATGCGTTTGCCCGTGGCTGGCTTGAGCGCGAGCGCGGCGCTTGGCTTCAGTCTTCGCAAGGGTTCTTTAATTGCCGGAAATGGCTAATTGAAGACCTGGTCAACATGGAAGCGAAACCTATTGGCTTCGGAGACAGAGGCCGGGTAATCGTCTAAATCCCAGTCTTCAGAAGTAATAGTTCAAGCACAAATACGAAGTCCCCGAAGGACGAAAATTGTCGTCCGGAGACTTCGTTGTGAATTGCCCCTGTTCTTTTCTCTGCTGCACCAACAACTTTGTACACTTCGACAGCCGTTCAAGCGGGAGGAGCTGTAGGGCTGCATTTCGGCCTCAGCGGTCATTGGGGTTGTGCTCTACCAACGGCAGCAATGGGCGGGTCAACGGTCGTCTGGTCGAGAACCGGTACGAATGACCGGTTGGCACGCCAGGCTAGCCTCAACTTAACCGCAGACTATATGTCGGCTTCAGACTAAATTCGGGAGCAGGTCAGAGTGGCAGCTAGATGATCAAATTCTGTTGAAAAATCCCAGTTTCTATTTCTGTTGGAGTGGCTAGCGGGTCAGGAATTAATTTATTGGGCGACTTGGTCTTCGAATTATTGCAGAGCA
This sequence comes from Candidatus Propionivibrio aalborgensis, assembly GCF_900089945.1. GTDB lineage: Bacteria > Pseudomonadota > Gammaproteobacteria > Burkholderiales > Rhodocyclaceae > Propionivibrio > Propionivibrio aalborgensis. The sequence goes on from NZ_FLQY01000397.1 coordinate 20,403, forward strand.
GCGCATTCAACCCGCCATTGTGCGTGTTCCAGATTCACTGCCGGCGCTATTGGCATGAGCCATTTCGCCATTTTTCGCAAATAAGGCATCGCCTGCCTGCAAAGAATGGGATGCCGTTGCATCCCTCCTCATTTGCCTTCGCTATCGATTCATTCCGGGTCTCCGGCCCTGGATGTCACCGCATTGATTTGATAAGGAATATCCATCAACCTCGGATGCCCTATACTTGCGACATGATTTCATATGCTCGTTCTCGAACATATGAAATAACTGTTCGGGCGTAGACTCAAACAAAGGTGGGTGGTGGTGACAACCAACCCTGTCTGGAGAGTTGGCTTTCGACTTCTGTAAGGAGTCACACAAGTGAACACAGTGCTCATTACCCCGAAGCAGAATCGCCTCCTTGCAAAATTGCCCGTGGCCGAGTATCAGCGCCTTGAGCCGGAACTGGAAGCGGTGCTGCTGACTCCGGATCAGCGCCTCTATAAAGCCGGCGATGCGCTCGACTTCCTCTATTTCCCGACCGCGGGCATCTGTTCTCTGATCTACGCCGCCAATGATGGGGCTACGTTGGAACTCGCCGTCACGGGTAATGATGGCGTGGTGGGAACGCCGGCCATTCTCGGCAGCGGCAACATGACACACGATGTCCTTGTCCGAGGTGCGGGCAACGCCTATCGGATACGATCCGATGTCGCGCATTGGTTTCTCGGTCATGGGGGCGAGTTGCAGCGTCTGGTAATCCTCTATACCCAGATTCTGATGACCCAGATTGGCCAGACCGCAGTGTGCAATCGTCACCACAGCGTCGAGCAGCAACTGTGTCGCCGACTTCTCCTCTGTTTGGACCAACTGCCGGGAGCGCAGCTCGATGCGACCCAAGCCAGGATTGCCGATCTGCTCGGTGTGCGCCGGGGCGTGGTCGCCGAGGCCGCAGGAAAACTCCAGTCCGCCGGACTGATCACTTACAGTCGCGGGAAAATCACCATTCTGGACCGTGCCGGTCTGCTCGCGCGAGCCTGCGGCTGTTATGCCGCGATAAAAGGAGAGTCGGACCGCCTTCTGCATTCGACGCCGAAAGTCTTGAGCCCGCCTTGGGTTCGTCCGCAACCGACCAGCCTCCGTGCGCGCGCCGAGAAACAACACAATCGCATTCAAGGAAATCATGCACACTCCCCCGTGAACCGGGAGCGCCTGGTGCATGAACTGGAAGTGCATCAGATCGAACTGGAGATGCAGAACGAGGCGCTTGCCAACGCCTGCGCCGAGGCCGAGGCCGCACACCAGCGCGCTGCCGATATTTATGATTTCGCACCGGTCGCTTACGTGACCATAGATGCGCTGAGCGCCATCTTGCAGATCAATCTCGCCGGGGCAATCCTGCTGGGCATCACCCGATCGGAGATCAATACACATCGATTTGGCGGCTTTGTGTCGCCGGCCTCTTTACCCGTGTTCAAGCAGTTTCTCGCGGACGTCCTTGCCGGGCAGGCCCACAAAAGCTGCGAGCTTGAAATCCATCCAGCACGGCAGAAGGGAGACTCCATCGTCCATGTCGAGGGGATTTCCGACGAAAACGGACAGGAATGCCGAATGGTCATCAGTGACATTACCGTGCAACGGCACGCCGAGTACGCGCTGCGGGAGCAGGAGCAGTACCAGCGCACCTTACTCGACAACTTCCCTTTCCTGGTGTGGCTGAAGGATGACGAGAGCCGCTTTCTCGCCGTCAATCGGCCGTTTGCAGCCCAGTTTGGCTGGCCGTTGACGGAGTCATTGGTCGGAAAAACGGATTTTGATATTACGTCCCCGGATTTGGCCGAGGCCTATCGGGCCGATGACCGCGCGATTCTCGATAGCGGCAGGAGCAAGGTTGTCGAGGAGTGGATTGAAGACCACGGCAGGCGGCGCTGGAGTGAAACCTTCAAGTCGCCGGTGATCCTCAATGGACGCGTCATCGGCACGGTAGGGTTCGCACGCGACATCACCAAGCGCAAGGAGGCGGAACAAGAAATGCGGCACTTGGCGTTTTATGACTCGTTAACAGGCTTGCCCAATCGTCGCCTTCTGATCGATCGGCTGGAGCAGAGCATGATGTTGAGCGCACGCAACGGAAGCTATGGGGCGACGATGTTCCTTGATCTGGACAACTTCAAGCGGCTCAATGATGCGCACGGGCACTCGACCGGGGATGCCTTGCTGGTTTTGGCGGCAGATCGTATCAAGGCGTGCGTACGTGAGATGGATACGGCTTCTCGTTTAGGTGGCGATGAGTTTGTCGTGGTGATCAGTGAATTGGATACGGATCAAGAGGCAGCGACATCACGGGCCATGCTCGTCGCCGAGAAGATACGTGCCAGCTTGTCCAAAACGTACCGTTTGACTGCCAGGCACGAAGGCAAGGCGGATAAAGTCATCAAGTACCACTGCGCGGCGAGCATCGGCGTGGTTCTTTTTTTCAAACACGATACCAGTCCGCACGACATCCTCAAGCGTGCCGATCAGGCAATGTATCAAGCCAAAGAAGCGGGGCGCAATCAAATTCATTTCGGCACTTGATCGGATGCTGCCGGGGGCGATTGGAAGCTCTATTGGTCGGAGCCGGATAAAAGTAACGAATTGGATGACGGCAATGTGAGGGTGGATTCAAGGCAACTACGTGCAAAAAATACCCGGGACCTTGAACCGGCGTACCATGCAAGACATCAAGGTATCCATTTCGCGACGAGGGATTCAAGTGGCAACTAAAAGCCCCCCAAGCAATGCCAACAGCAAGGGTGTGGCACGCCCAGAATCGGGGCGCCCCTCGCTGGCCAGCCCCTCCGCAGAAATGGATAACGAGCAAGAAGCGACGGTTGCTGCATTTCCCATCGTCGGCATCGGTTGCTCGGCCGGTGGCCTGAGTGCCCTGGAAAAGTTCTTCGCCAATTCGCCTGCCGACAGTGGCATGGCCTTCGTCATCGTTCAGCACCTTGCCCCGGCCCATGTCAGTGCCTTGCCAGAACTGTTGCAGCGCACCACCCGGATGCCTGTGCTTGAAGCTGAAGACGGCATGCGCGTCGAACCTGACAACGTCTACGTCATACCGCCCAACCACGACCTTTCGCTGCTGCACGACACGCTGCACCTGCTCGGTCCTTTGGAACAACGAGGCTTGCGCCTACCGATCGACTTCTTCCTCAAAACCCTGGCCGCAGACCGCAAGGACAAAGCGATCGGCGTCATTCTGTCGGGCATGGGGTCGGACGGGATGTTTGGCCTGCGGGCAATCAAGGAACAGGCCGGACTAACCCTGGCGCAAGAACCGGCCAGTGCCAGTGCGGACAGCATGCCGAACGGCGTCATTAACGCTGGACTGGTCGACATCATCGCCATTCCGGAAGAACTTCCCGCGCGCATCATCGGCTTTCTCGGGCATCCGGTGCTGGCACGGCAACCAAAGTCCGCTGCAGAAGCGGCGACCCAGAGCGACATCGAAAAGATCGTCGTTCTGCTGCGCGAGCGCAGCGGCAACGACTTTTCACTTTACAAGACCAACACGCTCCTGCGCCGTATCGAACGGCGCATTGCCCTGCACCAGTTGAGCAACATCGCCAGCTACGTGCACTACCTGCGTGAAAATCCTCAGGAAGTCGACCTGCTCTTCAAGGAACTGCTGATCGGCGTGACCACTTTCTTCCGCGATCCGGTGGTGTGGGAAACCCTGCGCAGCACCGTGCTTCCGGCGTTGCTGGCGCAGCAGCCGACCGGCAAGACCCTGCGCGCCTGGGTGCCGGCCTGTTCCAGCGGCGAGGAAGCCTATACCCTGGCGATGACCTTTAAGGAAACACTGGAACAAGGCGAACAGGACAAACACTTCGAGTTGTTGATCTACGCTACCGATCTCGATCCGGATGCGGTCGAGAAAGCACGCAGCGGTCGCTACCCCACGAATATCGCCGCGGATGTTTCTCCGGAACGGCTGGCCCGTTACTTCGTCGAAGAAGCCAATGGCTACCGTATCAGGAAAGAAATCCGCGAGATGGTGGTGTTTGCCCCGCAGAACATTATCTCAGACCCGCCCTTCACCAAGCTGGACGTCCTGTCGTGTCGCAATCTGCTGATTTACTTTCGGGCACAACTGCAACAGAAACTTCTGCCTTTGTTCCATTACGCACTGAACCCTGACGGGCTGCTGATACTCGGCAGCGCGGAAACGGTCGGCAACCTTAGTCACCGGTTTGAACCCGTCGACAACAAGCTGCGCATCTTCCGGCGGCTCAATCAACCGCTACCGCAGTCGGAGGTGGAGTTCCCTGCCGGGAAGGCCAGAGGCACGCATCAACCGGCCGAGACACCGCTGTCCGTGCATGTCGAGAATATCGGGCAACTGACTGACCAACTGATTCAGCAGAACTATGCGCCGGCCGCCGTGTTGGTCAATGGCGATGGCGACATTCTCTACATCAGCGGGCGCACCGGGCGCTACCTCGAACCGGCGGCCGGCAAGTTCAACATGAACATTCACGCCATGGCCCGTGACGGGCTGCGCGAAGCACTGACGGGGGTAATCCAGAAAGCCCTGAGAACGCCGCAGCCGATTTGCCTCAACGGGCTACAGGTGGGGACCAACGGCGGGACACAGATCGTCAATGTCACCGTCCAGGCACTGGAAAAGCCCGGCCCATTGCGCGGACGGGTAATCATTGTGTTCCGGGACATGGAGCCACCTCCTCCCCGCAGAAAGGGCCGCAGGGCCGTCGTGTCGGACACGCACGAAGCGCTGGTGCAGGAGCTGCAACAAACCCGAGAGGCGCTACAAGTCACTCACGAGGAGATGCAGACCTCGGTAGAGGAAATGAAATCCAGCAACGAGGAACTGCAATCGACCAACGAGGAGTTGCAATCGACCAACGAAGAGCTGACGACCTCAAAGGAAGAGATGCAATCGCTCAACGAGGAACTGCAAACCGTCAATGCCGAACTGCAATCGAAGGTCGCGAATCTGTCGTGGGAGCAGAACGACATGGCGAACCTGCTCAATAGCACGGAAATCGCCACCGTCTTCCTGGACAAGGCGATGAAGCTGCGGCGTTTCACCGCGCATGCCACCCACCTGTTCAAGCTGATCCCCGGCGACGTGGGTCGGCCCCTTTCGGATGTGGTGACCGACCTCGACTATCCGAAGCTGAAGGCAGACGCCCAGGAGGTGCTCAACACGCTGGCGTTTCAGGAGAAGGAGGTTGACACGCACGATGGCCGCTGCTATCGGGTGCGCATCATGCCTTACCGGACACAGGAAGATGTGATCGACGGCGTGGTCATCACGTTTACCGACATCAGCGAGCTGAAGAAGCTGCAAGAAGAGCTCGGCAGGCGCGCCAGGAAATGAGTTCATTCGGAGGGGAAGGCTGATGACCACCAACGACAGGAAACCGACTGATCCCGACTTGCGTCGGCGAGCCGAGAGCAAGCTGGCACAGACGCCCGAGGGGCCGCCACTGGCCGCAGGCGAACAGCAGAGATTGCTCCACGAACTGCAAGTGCACCAGATCGAGTTGGAGATGCAGAACGAAAGCCTGAGAGAGGCGCAGGCCGAAACCAACAAGGCCATGCAACAGCTTGCCAACATCAATGCGCACCTTGAGCAACTCGTCCTGGCCCGCACGGCAGAATTGGCGCAAAGCCGTGATGCCGCCGAAGCCGCGAATCGCGCCAAGAGCGTCTTCCTGGCCAACATGAGCCATGAACTGCGCACGCCGATGAACGGCGTCATGGGCATGATCGACCTGGCGTTGAAGCTCGCCACCGATTCCCGGCAGATCGATTGGCTCAACAAGAGCAAGGGAGCCGCGCAGCATCTCCTATCTGTCATCAACGACATTCTCGACCTCTCGAAGATCGAATCCGGCCGGTTGACCCTGGAAGAGAAGAACTTCTCGCTCGTGCAAGTCATTGACGAAATCTTGCAGATGCACGATGCCGTAGCCCATGCCAAAGGTCTGTCCCTGTCCCGCGACATCTCCCCGATTCTGCCCGATCTGTTGTGCGGAGATTCCTTTCGTCTGAAGCAGATACTGATCAATTTCATCGGCAATGCCATCAAGTTCTCCGGGCACGGGCAGATCGGCGTGCATGCCAGTCTGGTGGAGCAAGAAGCGTCGAGTGTGGTGCTACGCCTCGATGTCAGCGACCAGGGCATCGGCATCGCCCCCGAACAGCGAGCCCGACTGTTCCACGCCTTTACTCAGGCCGACGATTCCATGACCCGCCAGTACGGCGGCACCGGTTTGGGCCTGATCATTTCCAAGCGCATTGCCATGCTGATGGGCGGCGATGTCGGTGTCGAGAGTTCACCCGGAGTCGGCAGCACCTTCTGGGCCGCCGTGAGGCTGAAGAAGGGTGCAGAGGTGATCGCAGCCGCATCGACAGAGAACACCGATGCAGAAGGGCTGATCCAGCAACACTATTTCGCCCACCGCATTCTGATCGCGGACGACGAGCCGATAAATCTGGAAATTGCCAGGATACAACTGGAAGCGGTCGATCTGGTCGTGGATGCGGCCAGGGATGGCGCCGAGGCCGTCGCAAAGGCGCGGAAGGGTGACTACGCGGCGATCTTAATGGACATGCAGATGCCAAACGTAGATGGATTGGAAGCAACGCAGCAGATTCGTATTCTGCCCGGTTGCCGGGATGTGCCGATCATCGCCATGACGGCCAGTGCATTTGCCGAAGATAAGGCAAAGTGCCTTGCCGTAGGGATGACCGATTTCCTGATCAAGCCATTTCTCCCTGACGAGCTGTTTGCAACTTTGCTGCGCGCGCTAAGTCGGCGCGAACGGACTATGCTTTGAAGTGCCGGCCAGCGCCGCCACGGCTGGCCGGTATGGGGAATTCGGTGCGAGCACGCCGTGTTGGCGCTGTCGATGCCGTCTCGGTGGCGGGATGAGTCCCGAGAGCCGGTCGAGTAAGTTGCACCCTCGGTGCCGTGACCGGCACACTCACCCATGCGTCCGAAGTAACCAACTGCCCTTGAGCACTGAGTGGCTGGTTATCTCCACACAACGGGCGTCCTTCGTATGTGGCCTCAATGGCCGCAATGGCCGAGGAGCCGCCTCATGCTGATGACAACAGGCAACAAGTCGGCCACTGCGGCCATTGGGCGCTTGCTGCTTGAGCGGCAGCAGCAATGCGCATTGCCGCCGTCCGTCAATTCACCAGAAAAATTCTGGCGAGACAAATCCGAGCGGCAGCTTCTCGAACTCCCCAACTCACACTCTGTGCCCTCTCCAGTCATTCAACAGTTACGTAAACGGACATTGGAGTGAGAGACAAAATGAAAAGGCCCAAGTGTAGTTCCGCGCAGAACAACACTACAATCCGCCGAGAATGCGAACGCTTTCGCTTAGCATTGACCAGGTGACAGTGCCGGCGTAATGTCGGGCGGCTATGCGCGAACTCTGATGGAGAATCTGATATGAAGCAGGCGGTCGTGTTGATTCACGGCATCGGCGAGCAAAAGCCGATGGACACCGTTCGCGGCTTCGTCGAGTCGGTACTGCCACCATCGGTGAACGACGGTGAGCAGTACTGGAGCAAGCCCGACCCGATGTCTGAATCCTTCGAACTGCGTCGCCTACAGGCAGTGGGGCGTAACAAGATTCACTTCTTCGAATACTACTGGGCGTACCAGATTACCGACACCAAATTCCGGCACCTGACACAGTGGTTGCTGGACCTGCTGCTGCGGCGCTCGTGCAACGTGCCGTCCGGCTTGCGCACGATCTGGTGGCTGTCGTGGATTCTGTTGACCGGCCTCGTGATCGCGATCGCCAGCGGAGCTGTCGCCCATTTCATGGAGGCCAACCAGGATCGCTTGCCCTACACGCCCATCTCAGTACTGCTTGCCCTGCTACTCAGTGGGGTTCAAGGCTTCCTCCTCTATTACGCGGGTGACGCAGCACGTTACCTCAGCCCATCGCCAGAGAACATCGCCATGCGCCAACGCATACGCGCCGATGGCGTGTCCTTGCTGCGGCGATTGCATGAATCAGGAGAATACGACCGAATTGTCGTCGTCGGTCACAGCCTGGGCAGCGTCATTGGCTATGACATCCTCACTGCGCTGTGGCGCGACTTCAACAGCGTTTACGACTTTCAAAGCAAGGAGGCAGTGCTGGATCAGCTGCTTGCCAGCAATCTGCGGCCACAACCTGTCGCACGCGATGCGCTGTCTGCCATCGGCGAAACGCTACAGGATCTCCCGAAAGACGATTCGACCCAGCCATTGCGGCAAGCGCTGCAGCATGCCTACCGTTCAGCCCAATTCGCGTGCTGGAAGGAACAGTGCTACTGGGGCAACGGCTGGCGTGTCACCGATTTCATCACACTCGGCAGCCCACTGGCGCACGGCATGATGCTGCTGGCGCGCAGCGATGCCGAGTTTGCCGCGCGCAAGTGGCAACGTGAATTGCCAACCTGTCCGCCGGTCAAGGACGGCAAACGCTATGTCTATTCCGCAGACCAGGCGATCGATACCGCGGGCAAGCGCAAATTCAATCCGCTGCTGTTACACCACGCCGCCTGCTTCGCCGTGACGCGTTGGACCAATATGTACTTTCCGGCCTACGGTGGCCTTTGCGGCGATCTGGTGGGTGGTCCGCTGGCGACGGTGTTCGGCCCCGGTATCAGCGACGTCCCGGTGAAATCCACCGGCTGGCGTCGGTTCACGCCAGCGGCGCACACCACGTATTGGGACAAGCAGTCCGACGCACCGGCATCGATCGATGCGAAAGCTGCCGAAGAATTCGCCCTGCCATCGCTCAAACAAGCACTGTACTTAGATCACGCTCGCGAGTACAAATTGCCTGACAGCATGACGGAGAATTCTGTGTGGCGAACCGAGCTGATTGCGCTCAACGCTAGGATTGATGATCCCGGCAACATCGGGCCGGGCGTCGCCAATTTTCCGGCCGAAGCCCTGTCTGAGCGGCTTCTGCACTATCGCGCCGGCGAACCGGTACGCGGCAAGCTGGGCACTGACGGAGTGCTGGAACAGTTGAAACAATCCACACCGCCACGGTCGGTCGTCACCAAGAAGATCGCGATAACGCCAATAGGCCGTCATGTCCTTGTTACTCTTGCCAACGCGATGACGCAGTCCGACGACTCCGAACAACATCTGCGTCACCTTCGCGTTTTCTCCAGGCACCATGATCAGTGGCAACTGGAAATATGGCATTGCCATGAATGGCCGGAGCAATAAGCAGACTAGAAACTTGCGTCTGACGCACGGCAGCTCATTACGGTTTGACTTCTTTTCTGTCCGATCTTGGCAACGAAATATGGACTGCCCGCCACTGAAACGGTCTATAAAATGCTCGTTGTGCCAAAACTGCAACCTCGACCGTTGCGGGAAGATGGGAAGGTACCTGATAGACTTCGGCAAGCTGAAGTGATTCCCCTTGCGCCAAAAGGTGCTCGGGCGCAATTGCCTCTGACGCTCTTCCAGCAGTAGGCCAACGCAATCGGTCGCCTTCCGTCGGCAGGCGTTCAAATCCATTGATTCGATCTGAGCGCTCCTTCTCTCCGTCTACAGTGAGACGCAAAGAAACATCTTTTAGATAGACCGAGTCGGTCGTCCCCTTGTCGAGGGTAACGGTGAGAGCAAGGAAATCGTTTCTCTCATCCTTTGCGACGCGCTCCGAAGAAATGGACAAACTAAGATTCGCTGCAAACCAACCAACACATATCTTCCAGGCAATAAACGCAGTACCAAGCAACAAGCCGACGATTTCCAACCAGCTTTTAAGAGTTGCTGGGTTGACATTGGCAAGGAGGCTAGGAACGCAGCTCACGACGGTTCTCCACTATCTATAGAGCACATACGCTCATCACGTGAAAAACACCCGAAGAGCCCCGTCATCAGGCAATAAAACATTATCGCTATCAGCAATCCCAAGAAACAAAATTTGGCGGTAGCAGCAAAGGTCGTCCCCAGTGAATAAGCGCCTTCCAATAAGCTAGGTGCAATCCAGTGTGCGCCGGTGTCGCGTAGGAGGTAAGCATCGAGAGCCTTGAACGTCAACCAGTTTTCTGTAAGGTCGGAAATTGGCAGCCCCAGACCCAGAATGCATGCGAGTTTTCCCAAAGTCGGGCTTGGGTAACCTTTTCTTTCGCTACGCCAGCGCAGAAGCGCGACTAGCAGCAATGTGGAAAATACTGAATAAACGGCGATTAACAGCGTATCAACGAACAAGAGAAACGCCACATTAACGAAAAATTCCGACTGCCATTTGGCCAAGGCTGCGCCGAGTTGGAAAAATAACCCACGCTTGAAGCCAAATTGGAAGTGTGTTGCCAGCGTAAATCCCGCCCCCCGACTGACGACGAGCAGGGTGAAGGTTGCCAGGCCACTGATTACTAAAGTTGGCAGAAACCAGCAGGGATAGGATTGCTTTTTTGGCTGCACATGGGGGGATGATGGGACGGTGGGAACTTCGCGCTCCTCTATCTCGTTTTGCGATCCGTTGGTTCCATAGATTTCGACTGTACGAAGTGTTTCTGCGGGAGTCGCGTCTCGGGGAATTGACTGTCCACAATTCGGTTCTCGACTATCACGCAGATAGACGGATTCGTGAATTTGCATTTCGCCAATAAAGTCGCGGTGGAACATTCCTGCCAGTACCCAAGCTGGCATGGCGACAATCTGATCGTGCATTACGTCGAATGGGTTGGTTATGTGCCGCGCTTCGAGTTGCTTCAGATCGATGTGCAGGCCATGGGCATGGGATTCCCGAACCATCCAGTGCAGGGTGATGTTGGATAAACCGGACTCCCGATAGCCACCACCGATGTCCGAATGGGCGCCGCGAAACCAGACCTGTTTGAAACTCCGGCTTGCATCGGGGGAAGATCCCGCGGGGGGAGTGTAAGGGCGAGGTTTAAAGGGCCAACGTAACTCGTCCAATGCCAGCGCATGACGTAAGTGATGAAAACCTGGCTTGACGGCGGGGTCGCTGGTAATTGTTGCGCCAAGGAATTGCCAAATACCGACCGACTCAACGGTGTCCCAGCAGCCAATGAAGTGAATGGGAACGTGTTGCGTGGAAGCACCATTGCTGGTGGAGAACTGTCGGGCAAAGTTTATCTTGAACTCCTTGGCGGCTCTTGCCCTCTCGGCTTTCGATCGCTCTGACGGTTGCTTGCAACGATAGACGCGGAGGATCGATGGAATCAAATTCTCGTGCGCTTCCCGAAGCAAACCGAACATGTAGACCAGCCCGGATACGGCACGAGCCGTAAAAGCACCCCGAGAGAATCCGAAGAGGAAAATCCGGTCGCCATGCTGATAGTTGCGCAGCAGAAACGTGTAAGTCTCAGCGACATTCGTCCAAACGCCGTCACCCCACGCTAAGCCTCCCAGGCGACGCAGAGTGTCGCGGTAAGGAATGCCGCCACCTTCATCGCCAGCGAGAGCTCCGTCGGGTGTACCCACGCCAGGATCGTAATAGGTGATCTGACCCTTCGATTTTTCAAGCGCTTCGAACAGCTTGGCGATATTGGTCTTGTCCAGGCCGGGTTTCCAGATGTTGCCAGTACCGTCACAGCAGACGACAAGGTTACGGCCGGATTGCTCCCCATTGCGGCGCACCGGGTCTGTAACTTCTTGAAATTGCGCCGGCATGGAACTTTCCTTTACAATTCGTTGCGACCAAGCTTCAACGAGAAGCATTTCGACGTCTGTTGCCGGTATAAGAGGTCGCTCCGTTCCTTAGGACAGAACCACCGCTAGCGAGTAATCCTAGACAGATAACCGCCATACCCTCTGGCACTTTCGCAACCTCAAGCGGCAAAAAGTCACGCGCGAGATACGACGTTACTATTCCCGACAAGATGGCAATTATTTGCAAATATGAACGTCCTCTTCCCTCTACAACCGGATCGTCATTCGCGTGATCAAGCGACGGGACGAAACCTTTGATGATTTCGACCAGTCTTTCAGGTGCGATACTCAACGACAGTATCAAGCTAATAATTACTACAAGCTTCGTGAGTTCCCTGAATCGTCCAGTTAGTTAATGCGAATATATTGTTATACTCAAGGGCATAGACCTCTGCGAAGATAATAGCCATATTTACTGCGACGTTCACCTTGAACGAGATTGGATTTCATTTCAGAATGTGGACGAACTCGGCAGAAATTACATCGGCCAGTTTCTTGTATCCGCTGGCAGTCGCGTGAATTTCATTGAGCCAATCTCCGTCTTCGCCTGTGGTCCCAAGTCTCGCTCTTATGAGAGTTTCACGTGTAGCCGATACAACGTAAAAATTCTCAATCTTGTATGAAAGTTCAATAAGCGCTGATGCCAATGACTCGAAGATGTAATCCGTCAGAGAAATCCAGAATTCCTCCGGCACATCATTTCCTTTGAGCGCAGGGTATAACCACGGACCAGCAATTTTGAGGCCTAGAAACTTGGCTTTTGCATTCCGTGGTGTTGGATAATCATACACATGAGTGACGATTGGCGTCACGGCGTTATCGGTACCATCTCTCATTTCGGCAATCTTGAAGAACCCATGTTGAACCCTAAGTTTCATATTGGCTAACTCAATTGCATTTATGTAATCGAGCATATGCTTACCCGCTCCGTCAGACGGAGTACAAATTATCTGATCTGCAAGGTCGATCAGATCGTTGCCGCCACCGCTGATGAATATGGCATCCCACTTGGTGGAGAAGTTCTTTTCTGCAATAAGTTGATGCAGGGTGGGATTTGAGCATATTGACGACATATTCTTGATTGTGTCGCCAGGTTGCGCCAAGTTTACCAACAGAGTGCCATGCTCAAACCGCAGAGGGAAAAGCAAATTGCTCGACGGTATCGCTCCAATTGAAAACCACGAATCGCCTTCGCAAAGAATTCGCTTCGCGAACGCTGGATCATCTGGCCCTGATGTCCCAGTTCCTATGTAGTTGTCTGGTCCGTATCCATTGAAGGAGATTACTTTTGCAGGGTAGTCAAAATTCATCTACTTCTCCTTTTTGAAAATTGAGCGAGCAGTTGGACTCGTCCAACACCCGGTTCAGATCGTGGCTCGCTTCGCGATCACGATCTAACCTTAATCGTTAGGGCCGCTCCGGTCGGTACTTCTATATAGTCAAAGTAATGGTTGTGCGCGCGGTTGTTGCAGCCTGGACATCAATAACTTTGGTTATCATTTGCGGTGGGTCAGACATGATTTCCACTGTAAGCTTGTGCTGACCAGGCAAGACGTTGAGTTCTGACCATGAATATCCAAGGAATTCCACAGTTGGATTGGAGTCAATAGCAATTCTGACTTTTTTTGGCTCGGCCTTGTAAACAAACGCGACCTCAATCGCACCTGGTTGCTTTGCCTTCTCATTTGCTTGGGCACTAGACGCTTGACTTGTAAGGTTGGTTCGAATTGCGTCAAGTTTTCTATCAGTCTCTTCGCGCTGAGACTTAATCATAGATTCAAGAAGAGAAATGCTGGTATTGAATTCCGCTATCCACTTAGTAGTTTCTTCTGCCTGAAGTTTGGTTAGCTCTGTTTCTAGTGTTCTAGCCAATTCAAAGAGTACTTCCACATCTGCATTTTCCAGCGGCGTGTTCTTAGAAACAATATAGCTAGCCCATTCCAGTTCAAATGCACGCGTCAAATTTTCCATCGTAGTAACAGTGGCGATATATCGCATCCAGCCGCTCGACCATCCGAAGATTCGGTCTGCAAGGGTGAATAGTGCCGCTGCCACTAAGATTGCCGCTCCGACTTGCGTTAACGCAAGTTTATGATCCGCCATTTCAAACAAAGCAGAAAGAACAGGCAAAGTCGTGCCAAGCACGAGAAGTATGAAGGCGATCCCCCTAACTATTAACGATGTATTTCTCTTTGTACCGATGCTCGACCAATACCACGAGCACATCTCCTTGGATTCTTGTTCAATATGCGAATATATTGATAGCAGAGCCTGATCTGGTGTTTTATCTTTGTATTCATCCCATGCCAAGAGCTGCGCAGTTGAGATATCAGGAATCGTAGCCATGTCATCTCCTGTGTTGAGGAAAAGAACGTAAATCGGCAACCAGCCTCGGCAGAGCGGCCTAACTTTGCTATCGGGAAACAGCTTTGCTGCGTAACTCGACGCCACCGATTGCGCTGGAAGCCTCTTCAAAAAAGGCCTTGAGGTGATCAATAGCTGGATTCATACAGTATTAAATAGAACGCGAAAAGCAGCACTTCCAAATATAGACTATCACCGCACCTTCAGAACGCTTGAGTGGCTGCATAAGAGCAATATCCTAAGCCGGACGAGCCGGAACCAAACAGGGGTTACGATTAGCGCCTGACCAATGATGTGGAGATTGGCCATGGCTAAGACGACATTGGAAGAGCGCTATGCGGCGAATCTTCATGGCGTGTTGTCCTGTTTTGATCGAATCATCATCAAGGGGACGCTGCCCGGCGCCTGCTACGCGGACGGAATGACGAGCTTTCTGTACGCACACGATATCCGTCTCTTTGACTGTCCGCGATTTGCCGAACCGCTTCGAGAGCGTATCCGGGAGCGGGCGCGGGAGGCCTGCGCGGCGGCGGGCATTGAGATCGAGCATGTGAGCAAAAGCCACATTCGCAAGGAAGAGTTGGTGGCGCGCGTGCTCGCCGGACGTGGCGATGCGCCTGGACTGGTGCACGTCCTGTCGGCCATGGAAGCGTGCCCGAGCTACAAGCCTTGGCACAACAAGGCCAGCGGCAAGACCTATCTGCGCCACGATCAGGGCAAGTGCATGCACTACTACTTCTATTTCATCGATGAAGAACTCGGCTTGTGCTACCTGCGCGTGCCCACCTGGGCGCCGTTCGGCTTGCAGTTCTACTGCAATGGCCACAGCGCCTTGGCGATAGCGCTCAAACGCGAGGGTGTCGATTACACGCAGGCAGACAATGCTTTCCTGCGTGTCGCCGACATTGAGCGGGCGCAGGCATTGGCCGAAGCGTTCAGCCCGGATGTATTGCATCGGCGACTGGATCGCTACGCGCAGTGGCTGTGCCCCGTACTTGACGTGTTTGGCCAGGCCTACCACTGGAGCATCCGCCAGGCCGAGTACTCCACCGACCTGATGTTTCGCAGCGAGCACATCTTGGTGCAGCTGTATGACGCCATCTCGCGCCAAGCCGTGCTCGCGGCCAACGCCGACCGAGTGTCTGGTTTCCTGGGCAAGAAGGTCACGCCGCAGTTGGCCCAGGAGATCGGTTCGCGACTGTCCACCCGCATCGAGGGGCGCTGCATCAAGCATTACATGGGCGCGGCCGGCATCAAAGTGTATGACAAGTTCTCCCGTGTGCTGCGGGTGGAGACCACCATCAATGACCTGAGCTTTTTCAAGCACCACCGAAAGGTGGAACACAAGGATCGGCACGTCACGTGCAAGCTGGCGCCGCTGAAGAAGACCATCTATAGCCTGATCGATCTGCGTGAAATCCTGCTCGGCTGCAATCAGCGCTACCTGGCGTTCCTGTCCAGTCTCGACGACCCCAGCGCGGGCGAACGCGATTTGCAGCGATTGAGTCAGCCGCGCGTCGGTACCGATCCCAGCGTCAAGGGCTTGAACTTCTTCGATGCCGCCGAGCAAACCCTGCTGCGAACCTTGCAACTCGGCAAGTTCAACATCCACGGCTGGCGTCGCGCCGATCTGCTGACGCACTTGCAAATAACCCCGTCGGCCATGTCGCGACAACTCAAACGCCTTCATGTGCTTGGAATGATCAAGAAAGTCGCGCATACCTATCGCTATTACCTCACCAGTATGGGCCGTGCCGCCATCGCCGCCGCTTGCTCGCTGACCCGCTTCAATATCGTTCCCGCCATGGCCGCTACCCATTGAATTCTTCGCATAATCCGTCAAGACTGAACTTGTTAGTGATTAAAGGACCGCTTCTGGCCGACTGCGGAAGCACTCCCCTTAGCCGAGAATAAGCAATATACAAACAGCGTGGGTCAAACTTAAGTTGATGGAAATGGCCCAAGTGAGGCACTTCTTGAGCGTTGTTACCAATGCATGAACTCCCCGACCTCGACCGGCCGAGCATTGCTGAGCAAGATGAACAGATCCTTGACCTGTAGTCTCTGGTACGTAATCTGACGCTCAAGTGGCGACTCTCCAAGAAAAGCACTGGAACTAAACGCTCGCCTCGCCCAGAGCAGCCGCAACGCAAACAAACCGCGGCTTTTGGACGGGCTACATAGGCCGAAGCTCACCAAATCGCTAGACTGCTTCCTATCGCGATTCGTGCAAGCCCTATCTCCTGCTTGCTGGACTTTGAGGGAACTCGGGGAAGAAATCATCATCCAAACGAATGATGCTATTCAATTTGTGCTTGCCTGGATTCTGCTTATCCCGTCAAAAGACATAGGAGTTTCCGCCATGGATCGAGAGGCTGCATACGACCGTGCACTGGGATTGATCTATGAATCTGCCGTTGCACCGGCACAAACGCAGGATGCGCTTGCGGCCATGACGGCCTTGCTCGATGGAGACACCTGCCATTTGGTGGGTTGGAGTCGGAGCACCGGCATTCCTTTGCTTAGCATCTCCACTGGATTGCCGGATGATGTCGGGCCCGATTATGCAGCCCACTACGCGCAGATTGACCCGCGACGGCAACTTGCCCTGACGCAGGCACCTGGTCAGTTGCTTAACTGCAATGAGTATTTCGACACCCGTTTTGTCAGTCGTGATGAGTTTTTTCAGGACTATCTGTTACCACAGGTTGGGCTTCGCTATTTGCTCGGTTCCGGCGATCTTGTCGAGGAAAGCGAGCAAATGATCATGATCGGCTTTCAGCGCTACAAGGGACACAGTGCATTCCAGAACCAAGAGGCTGAAAGCCTGGAGCGTCTGCTGCCTCATTTGCGACGGTCACTACGCCTGATGCTTTATTTCCAGAAATTGAGGGATGAAATCGGATTTGGAGAAACGATATTTGAGGTATCCCACCTTGCGACACTTGCCCTTTCATCGTCCGGACAGGTGTTATGGGCGAATCGGCGCGGCATGGCCCTTCTACGCGCGGGAACGTGGTTTCATGAAGCACAAGGTCGGCTACGCGCCAACGATGCCGACAGAAATGCTTGCTTGCAGTCAGCAATTCGCCGAGCTGTGGCCGAGGCCAAGCCAAGCAATGTAAATCTTGGGGTAAGCGGCGGGCCGGAGCATTGCTGCCTTACGTTGATAGCCTTGGAGGGCGAGCAAGCCATTCCGATACCAACCAACCGCGCAGCACTGCTCGCCGTTGTCACCGCGAATAGCGGTCAACGAATCGCGACCGTCCAGCAACTCATGGATTTTTTTCGGCTGACTCCTGCGGAGGCGCGTTTAGTCCGCGCCTTGTCGCATGGTGAAACTATCGACGGATATGCTGCTCACGAAGGCTTGAAGAGGACTACTGTAAAAACCCAACTGCAAGCGGCGTTATCGAAAACAGGAACGCGATCTCAGAAAGATTTGGTGCGCCTGGTTGTAACGCTACCGGCAACTCGGGGATGATACTTTCAACGAAGTGAAAGTGAGTCGTGGCCGAATGAATTTGGGAAAACTACCGTCGAACGAAGGGCCCGCTTCGATGCCGCCTTTGGTCAGTAAGTGTCTCCACCACACTTCGCGCTCCAGGTTTGCCTTGGAACTGGAAATCTCGATCAATGCGAACGATGAGCAACTGCTCGAAGTTTCCTTGGCTCTTAACCAGTACACGGTCGCTGGTTTTCTCTGGCGAGATAGTCTTTACCTCAACAAGCTTTCCGGAAATTGTGCCATCAGAGCCGGCTTCATGCGTACCATGACGGCGAAGCCCGAAATTGATTTCAGCGTAGATCTCTCCGAGTTCTCCCCATATTTGTAAGTACCTGCCCGTGTTCTCGAAGTGGCGTGTAGCGCAATCAACTAGATCGTAGAAAATCTCTGTTTGCTTGAGAGTGCTAAAGGGAAATCCATCTCTGCTCTGGAAGCGCGTGCCTGACTCAACAGGGAGAGCATCATCTTCTGGGGCATCTTCAAGCTGAGAATCGACCCACTCTCTGTCTATGTATTCCCATTCCCAAGGCGCAGCGCCGGAGCTAGCAGTATCGGCTATTTCCTCCGCGCTGTAGCCGCGCTCGTTCATCTCGTAAAGAAAATCCCACTCAGGAGCACGTGCTCGCGGCCGCGCTCCTTCTCGAGAGCCTTCCGGTAGGCTTGGTCAAGGAAGCCGTTGTAGCGAACAAACCTTCGCACGTCGGCCTCGATCCGATTCAAGTCGACAAGGTTGAACGAGCGTGCGCATCAGCCGCTGTGCTACCAAACGGGAGAAGCGGAACTCCAAGCCTGTTTTGATGGATGGCAATGCCTGGAGCACGGCACCCATTTCAAGTAGGGCCAAACCCACAATCTCTTCGAGGAGCGGCTCCCCACGCAGTTCTCCCGGCAGGTTGATTAGCTCTTCGATGCCGCGGAAGGTCGAGAACCAGACCTCGAATGTGCTTTTTGGCTCAAAGGGCGCCAGAGACGATTCGATGCCAGCTCGCGAATGGGCCAGCGCTCTCATGGCCTCGGCTTGCGCGGCTGCGCCCGTCAATCGTTGTCCTGCCATCCGTCGGCCCCCTGGGTAAGGCGCTGAATCGTTGCCCCGCGCCATTTTGGATTTGAAACCGTCTAATATAGACTAGAGCCGCCCCAGGAAGGCGGCCTTCTAGCGCATCGGTCCGTTGTCTGTTGACGTGCGCCGGCCGGTGAGCCCCAGAATTACTTGTAGGCTCGCTCCACCGTTAGCAGAGGGCAGGGTGGGTATTGCATCCCAGACGGGGCGATCAGCTACCGCTGGCGAATGCACCCTGCGAGGCCCGAAACCAAGTCGTCTTGCTCATATGACCCATACCCCGACGCTCGATCCAGCCCAAGAGATTCGCATTGAGGCGGTGCACCGCGGCTTCCTATATCAGCATTTATATGCCGCCTCGTGTCTTCTTACTTCAGGGCAGATCGGCGTGACTTCCGTGGTGGTCGAGCGCGACGAGGATATCGAGCTCCTCACACCGGCGGGGCGCATCTACATCCAAGTCAAGACGCGCAGCCGGCCGATTATGCCGGCCGACATCAGAGCGACGATAGATCGATTCAATGCCCTGCGAGATGAGCACCAGCAGGGCCGCCGCCGGGGCCGCGCAACATTCGTGGTGGTCGTCAACCGCGCCTTGGGGCCATCCTTGGTTGAACAGGTCGAGACTGGAAAGCTGGCGGACGACGTTGAGATCTTCTGGCCAGGTTGCGTGCGTTCTGGCGACTTTGGTCAACTTCCGCCGGCTTGGGCGGACATCGATGAGGCAGTCGCATGGTGCGTCGATCGAGCCGCGACAGTGCCACTCGCCATGCTGGCGCCTGATTCCCTTGTGTGGAAACTGGCTGGCCGCGTCCAGGCTGCGGCTGCCGGGGAAGCGCCCCACGCGGATCACACCTTTGTGATTGCGGATTTGCCGTCAATGCTCGACCAGATTCTGATCCAGCTGCAGGACTTCCCTGCGCCGCCCGAACAGTACCGCCCGCAGGAGAACGAACCTCAACTCGACTCGAGTTCCCGGGTCCGGATCGTTTCCGGCTTCTCGGGCGCAGGGAAGACCGCGTGGGCGTCACAAGCGGCCACCTTCAGCAGCAGTAACTGCGCCTACTTCGACTGCTCGGGGACGCCGGGAGAAGCCCTCGCCATTTCGCTTGTGCGTGAGCTGGCCGCCAAGTTGGCCGGCGCCGACCCAGATGCGGTGCGCAAAATATTGCTGCCGGGCGCCACTGGCGTCGAGTCACTGCGCCAGCTGGACATCTATCTCAATCACGAGGGACTCTCGTCGATCGTTGTGCTGGACAACGTGCATCGTGTTTCGGCCGAGAGCATTAAGCGCATGGTCGATGTCACGTCGGCGCTGAGGTTCGTGCTTCTGGCGCAACCGCTGGGGACGTTGTCGGAGATAGAAGCCCTTCTGGGATTGGCGCGAGAGCCGCTGAATGGGTGGGGTGTCGACGATGTTGCGGCGGCGGCTGTCGGCTGGGGATGTCGAGGGGATGCCGCCACGATGGGGCGTCTGAAGACGCTGACGGCTGGCATGCCTTTGTTCGTCAGGAGTGCCGCCACGATTGCTCGTGAAGACTACGAAGGGCGTATCGAACAGATGTGCGACGCCGTCGACGCATTGACCAACCTGACCCAGACCACGCAAGAGATCATATTGGCAAAGGTTTTTGGCGCGTTCCCCATCAGCGCGCAGCAGACGATCGCAGTGCTGAGCCTGTCCGATATCGGCCTGCTTCCAGCCGAAATCAACAAGCTTCTGGACGCGGCCCTTGAGATGGACGAGCGAGTGGTTGCTGGCGTGATCCGGGTATTGCGAGCCGCCGGGGTCGTGGAGATCTATGGCAACAAGGAGATCCGACTGCATGACGCCATCCGTGTTATCGGGAGCCAGCACCTTTCAGGCATGCCTTCAGAGGTCGCGTCACGGGCTCGCATTGCCCTCAAGGACCTGATGGTTGAGGCGTTCGAGCGTGATCGCAACACGGCGCGCTTCTCGCTCTACACACGGCTGCTGCTGGCCACTGGAGACGTCAAGACGCTGGTAGACCTCATCGGCGAAGAGATGTTCCACGAGATGGGCGTTGCAATAGAGGTCTGGCACGGCCTAGAGGCGCTGATAGCCAAGGACGGATCAGATCCGGAACAGCGGTATTGGGCGCTCGATGGTCTTGTCTTTTCGGACATGAAGCTCGGGCACCTGGATCGTCTGGCGCCTAGGTTGGCGGCGATGGAGCAATTGATCAACAGCGGCGTGCTCGGTGAGGACGAAGTTCTGTCCTTCTTGATGAAGCGCATGCTTCACCACTCGAATCAAGGTGACGAGGAGGGGGTTCGCCGCGCGATTCGCGAGTTGGACAGCCGATTGCCGGACAAACCTGTCCACCGCCGCATCTTCCTCTACAACGCGGCAGCGGCGCTCTTTCGCCTTCAGCGTTACGAAAGCGCGATGGGGATGGTCGAGCAGGTGATCGACCAGACGTTTGCGGTTCTCGGCATTCGCCCCGAGCAGGTCGTTGGCGCAAAGAATGCCGCGCTCTGGGCGCTCATCAACAAGCCGGGACTTGATCACGCAGACATCAAGCGACTCGCGGATGCGCTCGAACTCAAGGCGATGGTGGCCGACAAGCTCCACGTGCTCGCGCCTTTCGCGCGAATCCATGCCATGAAGTTCTACAGCATGGCCGGCGCCATCGACTCGCTCATACGGGTCGGGCAAGACCTTGCCGACGAGTTCGTCGGTCGACATGATTTCGTGGGCGCGCGTGAAATTCTTGAGCAGCACGTCATGCCGGTGGTCGTGGAGAACCGACTGCTGAATCGGAACTTGGATGTACGCGCGCAATACGCCGTTGTTCTGGCCTACTGCGGCTTGTACTCAGAGGCCGAGCGGGAGATTGAACGGCTTCAGCCTTACATGGCGGGTCTGACGCTCCAAGCCCGCATGACCCTCGCGAACCAACGCCAGCTGATCGCGAAAATTACTCACTAGTCGCCAAATAAGGCGACAAACATTGAACTTTAGTCGGTCATGACAATCTCAAAATGTATGAAGAGAGATGGACGAACATTGGACAGGCAAACGCT
>NZ_FLQY01000398.1 GCF_900089945.1 Candidatus Propionivibrio aalborgensis
CGACTGTGGCACTGCCATTCTTGGCCTTTTCTGCCGAGGCACTGCCATTCGTGGCTGTTGCTGAGCCACCTGAGCCACCGGAACCACCGCTACCGCTAGAAACGGAACCTGCATCGCCGCCACTGCCGCCGTTACCGCCGTTACCGCCGTCACCGCCGTTACCGCCAGTGCCACCGCTACCTGAACCGCCGTATCCCTTGCCACCTTTACCACCGGCTGCGCCGTTAGCAGAACCAAAGTTGCTGGCATTGTTGCCGATGCCGAAGATCTTATTGCCTGTCACTGTGCCAGTCAGTTCAACCTTGGCAATGGCCTTGCTGGTATTGAAGGCGTTGTCGAAGCTGGCGGTAGCCGATCCGCCGTTGTTGGCCGCCGCTGTCCCTTGACCCTCGGACTTGGCGCGACCCTTGTTGTCGCGGTTGTCACCAGCACTCTTGTCGTTATCCTGATCAGAGTTATTGGTGGTGGCGGTGGCACCATTGTTCGCTGCGGACGCCTGATCCTTTGCCTTGGCATCCCCACCGTTGGCCTGGCTGTTGTCGTTGGTGGTCGTGGCAGTGCTGCCGTTGTTGGCCGACGAAGCCTGATCCTTCGCCTTGCTACCCCCAGTGTCGTTCTTGGTAATCGTCTTGGTGTCTGTCGAACTGTCGGTTGCAGTCGAATATTCATTCGCATTAACCTTGCCTTGTTGATCAGCAGTGGCAGTTGCCGTCTGCTGGAAGGCCGCGCCCGCGCCCGATGTCTGAGTCGCATCAACCGATTTCGCAGCCGGTTGTTCCGTGGTCGTTGCCGGCCCCGGATTCTGCGTTACTGTCGTAGCGTTGTTGGTCGGGTTCGCCCATGACGCACTTGCCCCGAAAGCAAGCGCAACCGCTGTCGCTATAAGAGTCTTGTTCATTTGGTTTCTCTCCTGTTGACTAAAACGCCGCCCCATGCTGCGTCTTGCGGGTATAGCTAAGCATTCTTTGTGCCACCCCA
Source organism: Candidatus Propionivibrio aalborgensis (assembly GCF_900089945.1). Taxonomy (GTDB): domain Bacteria; phylum Pseudomonadota; class Gammaproteobacteria; order Burkholderiales; family Rhodocyclaceae; genus Propionivibrio; species Propionivibrio aalborgensis. The sequence continues at coordinate 979 of NZ_FLQY01000398.1, forward strand.
TCAGAATAAGTTTACGTTGTTGTTTGATCAGTATATTTTCAATTAGTGGCAACGTCGATGGTGGCTCTCGACGACTAAAGTGTAACTCTGGTGAAACAGGCACCTCGGACGATGACGACGCAGTTCGTCCTCTCCATGTCTCTTCTTCGAAATACTCAATGCAATTAAACAATTACATGCCAATTTTGAGTGTAAATCCATTGGGACAGTGGTTGTCGCGGCCCGAGGAACGACATTCATGCCAACGCGCAAAGCCACCTGACCGGGCGGGAATGGCGAAGTGGACGACTTGCCTGTTGACAGTCGGCGGCTTGCTCGAATAGCCAATGAAACAAGGGTTCCGGCCTAACCATCGCACTTCTGGCTCCCAGGAAACGACCAGCATGAATACGGAATCGGCATCCAGTGCCCGCGCTGACACCGGTGACGAACTCTGCGCTTGTCGAAATATTTTACAGTCCTGCCGAACGTCTATTCAGCACATGGAAATCGTTGAATTCAGCGGCTTCGCACGCTACTTGGAGGCTGTGAAGAATTACGCGCAACCACCGCAGAGACTCAAAGGAGCATAGGTTTCGCGCAGAAATTCTTTCAGGCAAAGTGCTATTTGCTGGTCACAAGGACGAACAACAAACCTTTGGCAAGCTCGATTCGTCCCTCCATCACCGGGTCGGCGACGCTGAATGATGGCAGGGCGCCAGACACCAGAATCCACAGGGCGGCCAAAGCTGCGTAAAGAAAGATGACACGAGCGGGGGTAATCCGCCGGGTTGTGGAAGAAGGCTTAAGTAGCTGGTTCATTGGTCTTTTGACGTCGATACCAAGCACCCATCATACACTTGGGCTCATTTTTCGCCGTACAATGATCACGGCCCACACGATGACAGACGACGCCCAAGTTCAACGCAGAAGATCATAGCCCCAGATCCTGCCACAGTGCGTCAACCCGCTGCTTCACCTCGGAGTCCATGACGATCGGCGTTCCCCAGCCGCGGCTGCTTTCGCCGGGCCACTTGTTGGTGGCGTCGATGCCCATCTTGCTGCCCAGCCCGGCGACCGGGCTGGCGAAATCGAGGTAGTCGATCGGCGTGTTTTCGGCGATCAGCGTATCGCGCGCCGCGTCGACGCGCGTGGTCATGGCCCAGATGACTTCCTTCCAGTCGCGGATATTCACATCGTCATCGACCACGATGATGAACTTGGTGTACATGAACTGGCGCAGGAAAGACCAGATGCCGAACATCACGCGCTTGGCATGGCCAGGGTACTGCTTGCGGATGCTGACCGAGGCCAGGCGATACGAACACCCTTCGGGCGGCAGGTAAAAATCGACGATCTCCGGAAACTGCTTTTGCAGCAGGGGCACGAAGACTTCGTTGAGCGCCACACCGAGCATCGCCGGCTCGTCCGGCGGCTTGCCGGTATAGGTGCTGTGGTAGAACGGGTTGCGACGCATGGTAATGCGCTCGATGGTAAATACCGGAAACGGCGCCTGTTCGTTGTAGTAGCCGGTATGGTCGCCATAGGGGCCTTCAAGCGCCGTTTCATCCGGGTCGATAAAACCTTCGAGCACGATTTCGCTTGATGCTGGCACCTGCAGGTCCGAGCCGATGCATTTCACCACTTCCGTCTTGGCGCCACGCAACAGGCCGGCAAACTGGTATTCCGAGAGGCTGTCCGGAACCGGCGTCACGGCGCCGAGAATGGTCGCCGGATCGCAGCCGATCACCGTTGCCACCGGGAAAGGCTGGCCGGGATTCTTCAGGCAGTGATCGCGGAAATCGAGTGCGCCGCCGCGATGCGCCAGCCAGCGCATGATCACCTTGTTCGGAGCAATGACCTGCTGCCGATAGATGCCGAGGTTCTGTCGTGTCTTGTTCGGCCCGCGCGACACGGTAAGGCCCCAGGTAATCAGTGGCGCCACATCGCCCGGCCAGCAATGCTGGATCGGCAGTCGCGACAGATCGACGTCCTGGCCTTCCCAGACGATCTCCTGGCATAGCGCCGACGACACAACTTTCGGCGCCATATTGAGTACCTGCTTCAGGATCGGCAACTTGTCCCAGGCATCCTTCAATCCCTTCGGAGGCTCGGGCTCCTTGAGGAAGGCGAGCAGTTTGCCGACCTCGCGCAGCGCTTCCACCGACTCCTGCCCCATGCCCAGCGCCACGCGCTTCGGGGTGCCAAAGAGGTTGGCCAGCACCGGCATCTTGTGCTCCCTGGGCTTCTCGAAGAGAAGCGCCGGCCCGCCGCCGCGCAGCACGCGGTCACAGATTTCGGTCATCTCCAGCCGAGTGTCGACTTCAACGCCAATGCGCTTGAGTTCGCCGATGCTTTCCAATTGTGCGATGAAGTCTCGCAGGTCGTGATAACGCATAGAGGGGAAACCGATGCAAGGATTGTGGAATGAAGATTATCCTTGATCCGACGCTTATCGGGGAATCCACTCGTGCAACTCAACTGAGCTCACCGCACAAGCGCAGATCGCGGATCGCCTGTTACATCTTTACGGCCGAATCAGAGAACTCGCCGCGATCCCGGCAAACACGCTGGCGCCGATCCAGTTGTTATGCAAAAAGGCCTTGAAGCACTGCGCCGGATCACGCGTCCTGATCAGCGTGAAATGATAGCCGGCGATACCTGCCGCCAATACCAGCCCGGCGTAAAACGGCCAGCCAAGTCGCAGGCCGTATCCGATCCAGCCGATCAGGCCGAGGGCCACTGCATAACAGAACATGACAGCCGGAACATCGCAACGACCAAAGGTGATCGCCGAAGTCTTGATGCCTATCTTCAGATCGTCGGCCCGATCGACCATGGCGTACTCGGTGTCGTAGGCGATCACCCAGAAGATGTTGGCAAGCAGCAGCCACCAGGCTTCCGCCGGTACGTGGCCAAGATGCGCCGCGTAGGCCATCGGGATACCGAAACCGAATGCCACGCCGAGGTAGGCCTGTGGAATCGCCAGGAAGCGCTTGGTAAAAGGATAGCTCGCGGCAAGAATCAGCGCGACAACCGACAGCCCGACAATCAGCCAACTCCTCAGCGGCAGGATCAGACAGAAGGCGCTGATAACCAGCGCCAGGAAGAGGATCATCGCCTCCTTCACCGACACCGTGCCAGCCGCCAGTGGACGCGCCTTCGTCCGGGCGACATGCGGGTCGAACTCACGATCGGCGTAGTCGTTGATCACACAACCGGCCGAACGCATCAGCACCGTTCCGAGTACGAAAATCCACACCACCACCCAGTTGGGTCTCCCTTGAGAGGACAGCCATAGACCCCATAGTGTCGGCCAGAGCAGCAGCAGGATTCCGATCGGCTTGTCGAGGCGCATGAGCTTTTCATAGCAATCGATGCGTTCGCGCAGTTGGTTTGTGTTCATGAGGAAGGCAAAGATGAAGAGCCAGGCATCCCTACGACCCGGGGATGTTCGTTATTGTCCACTGGCTCTGTCGTCGATGGAGCGCTTTGCCACCCGCTTTTCAGCCCGCTTTGCAGCCCGCTTTTCAGCTCATTTCGCCGCAAGGTGGCCTCGGCGATGCTGGTCCGTATCCGCGCCGTGTGCTGCGCGCGCTCGCCACGATAGAAAAGGTTGAAGGCCTCGAAGGGAATCAGCCGACCATCGGGTTGCGCGATGTGTATGCAGGACTTTTTCAAAGCGCGCAAATCGAGGTTGTGGGCATCCATGAACTGCACGATCAGCACGCGGAAGACGTTTTCATAGGACAGCCGCGGCGCATCGATGCGAGGCAGACAACACAGCAGATCGGACAGGCAACTGGCCTGCCCTTGCGGCGACAGATTGGTCGAAAAGAGGCGGAACACCTGTTCTTTCAGAGCCGGATCGCGCTCGAAAACGATGGTGTTGTGCGGCCCTGCGAGCAGCGCCTCGGGGCCGATGTGGCGGGTCAGCGGTTGAACGTCATCGCCCAGCCGCAGGGCATAGCCCATGGCCAGCGTATCCGGGTTGCACGGCACCGGTACGATATCTTCCAGACTGAATACGCCCGACTGTTCGGCAATGCGCCGCCGCAGTTCGCTCACCGTCAGCCGGCGCTGCTGCGCGCCCGGCTGCGCATCCAGCCCTTCGTTTCGACCAGCCGACTGCTCTGGTTGCAAGGTGACGCCGCGCACGCAGCGCCAGTTCAGCGCATGACGGATCACCTCGCCGATTTCGTCTTCATTGACGCCGCGCCGCACTGTCATCACCAGCGTTGTTGAAATGCCGTGTGCTTCGAGCTGTTCGAGTGCGCGCCGATGCAACTCCGCCAGGCTGGCACCGCGCAGCGTTTGCAGCGCTTCATCGCGCAGCGAATCGAACTGCAGGTAAATTTCCAACCCCGGTTTGTAATCGGCCAGCCGCGACACAAACTCCGGCTCACGAGCGATGCGCAGGCCGTTGGTGTTGACCATCAGATGGCGAATCGGTCGTGTCCGCGCAGCATCGAGAATGGCGAAGAAATCGGGATGCAGCGTCGGTTCGCCGCCGGAAATCTGCACCACGTCCGGCTCGCCTTCATTGGCCACCACGGCGTCGAGCATGGCCTCGACCTCAACCAGTGAGCGATGGGCCAACCGCTCGGGGCCGGATTCGGCGAAGCACACCGGGCAGCGCAGATTGCAGTGTTCGGTAATCTCGATCAG
>NZ_FLQY01000399.1 GCF_900089945.1 Candidatus Propionivibrio aalborgensis
GTCAGGCAGGAATGCTGCATGTGATCGGGGCACAGGCCGCAATCGTACGGGCAACCATAAGTCATTTTGGTATTGAAACGCTCGGGCATTTCCGGCGCCTTCACGTACACCTCGCGCGCCAGCTTGTACCAGGCTGCATCGTCGCTGATCAGCACCCGCTCGGTGCCGTGCGCCGGGCACCATTTTTCCAGAAAGACCGAGCCATCCTTGATAAGTATCTTGGCTTCGACGGCATGCAGGCAGGTCGAGCATACGGAGGAGGTCGTGTCGTAAAAGAGATAGGGGCGATTCTTGCGGCTCACGATTCCGCTTTCAGAGGAAACAATCGAATCCCGCGCCAGTTGGAAACGACTAGAGGCAGATAGATCAGCAGGGCCAGAATACAGACGATCTGGATACCCGACAGACCACCGGGAAATTCATACGGCACCGGCTTGAGAAAATCGACCAGCAGACGCCATAGCAAATAGGCGCTCAGCATCAGTTTGAACAGCAGCCCCGGCGTTTGTCCCAGCGTCGGTCTCAATCGGCGCAGCCACACCCAGAGCAATCCCGCGAAAACGATTTCGTACAGTTGCGTCGGGTGGCGCGCAACGCCGTCGCCGAAATCGATTCCCCACGGCAGGCTGGTCGCCACACCATACGTGCCGTCGGACAATCCGGCGAGAAAGCAGCCGACGCGCCCGATCATCAGGCCGAGCAATACCGGAAAAACGAAGTCGTCGCCGGTTGACCGCGTTATCCCGGTCAGCTTCTTCGCCAGCTCGACGCCGAGCAGGCCGCCGAGCAAGCCGCCGACCATCGATTGTCCAGCCAGCAGCACGGCCGGCTGGTCCCAGTACCGCGGTAGCAAGTGCGGGAACTCGGCCCAGAAGACGAGCTTGTTGCCGAGTGCGGCGCCGAATACACAACCGAGCACGACGCCGAAATCCTTGCCCGTAAGCAAGCCCGGAGCGCCCGCCCGGCGTCGCAGGATGCGGTAATACTGAGCGCCGACAAACAGCGCCAGCGCCTCAAAAACCGGATGCGCCAGCGGATAGGCCGTATCAAGACGCACGGGTTACTCGCCCTCCCCGGCGCCCGCCCGACCGACGCGCTGTTGCTCTTCGGCTGCCTGTGCCTGTGCCTGTGCTGCAGAGCTTTTTCGAATGATTCGCAACGCTGCCCAGAAGGTAATGCACCCGATCAGGAGTGCCGCCAGACCGACGCCAACGAAGATGACCCCGTAACCTCCGGAGCGTTCGAATAGTGGCATGACAACACAGAAACCACCGCCGAGAATCAATGCGAAACCGATCAGTAGCAGGAAAATCTTGATCATCCAGAAGATGACATTACCGAACGTTTCCATCCAAGCCCCCCGGGTTGTGATGCTTCATTATCTAAGCTCGCTGTCGCAAGGCAGCCGAGCGGAATGGTACAAGGCGAATGCTGCAAAGGGAACCCCGCTCCCGTGTCGGGCCAATCATCGATGTCGTGCAAGGTAGTGAAGGTTTTCCGCAGGCAATTCATCTATACTGGCGACCTTGGGGTGGCGAGGCGATCTGACGTAATTCAGGGCTACGCCACGTGCTTGATCGAAAGGCAGGACTCATGGGCATTTTCACGCAGTTCCGATCAATTCTCGGCAAGACCGAAGACGAAACCAGACAGCAATCCGTGCCGCCCAAGGCCGATTTCGCGCCTTCTGCGCCGGTAGAGCGGCGCAGCCGGAAACGCCTCAACACGCACAAAGACAGGCGTGTGCTCATCATCGACGATTCAGCGACGATTGTTGCTGCGCTCAGAAAAATGCTGCGCTCGGCAGGCTGCGTTACCCTGGAGGCCATGGATGCCGAAACGGGACTTGAGCTGGTTCGTCAGGAAAAACCCGAACTGGTCTTTCTTGACATCGTGTTGCCCGGCATGAACGGTTTTGCCGCCCTGCGACTGATGCGCCGCGACCCGCTGACGCGGACGATTCCGGTCATTATGATCAGCGGCAACGAACAGGCCACGGAACAGTTCTATGCCAAGCGGATCGGTGCCGACGACTTTATGAAGAAGCCGTTTTCCCGGTTCGAGGTTTTCGCCCGAATCGAAGACCTGATCGAGGCCGACAAATTGCGGCGCATCACACTGAGTTCTGCTGGCGGAGTCCAGGCCGCTGCGACTGCCTCGTCCTGATCGTCTGGGTCACAACAAGCAACCGAAAATCCCAAGATCTCAGGCTTGCAGTCCCGATGAAGCGCATCAGACTCGGGAATCGCGCTCCTGAGCATCATGCAAGCACTCACACAATGAACAATCTCCCTGACGGCGAAGACTGCTTCAACGGCCATCGATACCACGCGTATAACGACTGGGCGAAGCGCGAATACGGCGGTCGCCTGCAAAAGGTCTCGATCGACGCCGGATTCACCTGCCCAAACCGCGATGGTTTGCTCGGTGTCGGCGGCTGCACCTTTTGCAACAACGAAGGTTTCTCGCCCAGCTATCTGCGCGAACAGCGGGACATCGTGACCCAGATCGACACCGGCGTCGAGTTCATGCGTCGACGCTACCCCAGAACCAAGGGGTTCGTTGCCTACTTCCAGAGCTATTCGAACACCTACCGTGATCTCGAAGAACTGAAGACGACGTATGACATCGCGCGCTCCCACCCGGATATTTGCGGCATCGTCATTGGCACACGACCCGACTGCCTGCCTGAAGAAACGCTCGATTATCTCGCCGAACTCGCCACCCGTACGATGGTGGAACTCGAGATCGGCATCGAATCCTGCAACGATGAGGTGCTACGCGAATGTCTGCGTGGGCACGACTTCGCCTGCACCCAGGACGCGATCAGACGTGCTGCCGGGCGTGGCTTGTTCATCACCGGGCATCTGCTGCTTGGCTTGCCGCTCGAAAGTCGGGACAGCCTGATTGCCGGGGCCAAGGCACTTTCCACGCTGCCCCTGGATGCGATGAAGTTCCACCAATTGCAGATTCTGCGCGGCACACGACTTGCCAACCAGTATCGCATTTCGCCCGACAGCGTTCCGCTGCTCAATCCCGAAAGTTACCTGGACGCCGTGATTGACATGCTCGAATACCTTCCGCCGAGCGTCAAGATTCAGCGACTGGGCAGCGAGGTTCCGCCGAGTGTGCTCGTCTCGCCCGACTGGGGAATGCGTTTATCGAAGTTTCCGGCGCTGCTCGAATCGCGACTGCAAACCCGAAACACGTGGCAGGGAAAACTTTTTTCTGAAAACGTCAGGAGGATTGGTGCAACCGACGCCATCGCTCACCGCCGATGCCAATCCAGTTCATCAGGTGACCAACGCCATATCTATGGCGTAACTCATACGCTTACGGACAAGCTTGGCGAATACGTTACAATTCAGACTGAAAATACGTCTTCTTGACAAAAAACGCCACAGACCATCGCCATGAACAAAACGCGTAGCAAGTACCTCGTCCATGCCGTGATTCTGAGAACCGGTTTAGCCTCCGCAGAGTTCGATGACGCCAAGGCCGGGCATCCCCTTGAACGGCGCCTGAATCGGCTCGAACGGATCGCCGCCACTTACCGGGGGCGGATAGACGAACGAACCCAGAATGCTTTGGTCATGACCTTTGATACGGCTGATGCGGCGCTGCTCGGCGCGTGCGAGATGCAGCACCGTTGCGCCGTATTGCCGCAGGTCGCCAAGCAGAGACTTGCGTTGCGCATCGGCATCCATCAGGGCCTCATTCGGCAAAGATCGCGGGACGGGGACGACAACACGCGAGAAGTCGCAGTGCGGCTGGCGGTGTCCGATGACGGTATCGTGGCTTCGGAACTCGTCGTGAAATCGCTCAACCCGGATCTTCGAAAACTCACCCGCCCATTTGAAGACACCCCTGTCGAGATCGCAGCGTACAAGGTCGATTGGCGACGTGAGATTCCGTCCGCCGCGTTTGGCGGGGAGTCGTTCTGGCCGGCCAACATGACGTCCCATCCGGCCGAACCGTATCTGCTGCTACACCATGGCCTGAAAACCATAGAAGCGACTCAGGAAAACCCCCTGGTCACGGTCGGCCGCGACCCGGCTTGCGATCTGGTTATCGTCGATGTATTCATCTCCCGCAATCATTGCATGATCGAAAGACAGTCCAAATACATCGTACTGACGGACACGAGCACCAATGGCACGTCCGTTTTGCCGGATACCGGCGAGGAGTTCCTGGTCAAGAACAGCTTCGTCGTTCTCAAAGGCAAAGGGCTGCTGTTCTTCGGGAGGCCATTCAAAGGCGAGCGGCGCGGCGCCGTCAGGTTTGAAGTGTACTGAGAGTACTGACACGCCAGACAGCGCACAAACGAAAATGGCCTCCATCGCTGGAGGCCAAGTGATATCAATGTCCCTGCCGTAGTGCTATGAAACTAGCCAAACCGATTGCGAGGTCGAGTACATCTAGCGAGGCACATCTCCCGCGCTTCCCGAAATTTCCGTTTTTTCTGGAACCCGGTACCCCTAAGCCTTGGCTTTATGCTTGGGATGAGTGTGCACAAAGTGCCGGAGAACCATCTTCAGATGCAAAGCCTTCTTCTCGTTGCCAAGCCGCCGCTCTTCCTCGATATCGTCCAGAATAATGCGCTTGATCATCGGAACGCCCTCAGGGCTATGCACCAGATAGCTGCCCAGTTCCAGGGCCACTATTTCAGGTAGGTGCTCGTGCTGGGCCACGGCTTCAATCTCTTCCTCGGTCAAATCGCTCAGTTCGACGCAATCTTCATAGGTCAACATGATAGTGCTCCCCTTTGTTTGCTTGCTGGTTAAAAATTCCGCGGCGCACCGCCGGTACCGCCAAAACGCATGCCAGTCCGAACCGGTCCGTTCCTCACTTGCATATTACCCCAGAAACGATTGTTGAGGCCACCCGACAGGCCCGGAATACGCGCATCGACGCCTAGAACCGATCGAATCTGGAGCCCCCTGCGCTGCCGTGCACGTCCGGTCGCCGAGCTCAAAATGCGGCACAGGCGATCAAGAAAGAAAGAGCCGCTGACGCGGCTCTCCGATAAGCAATCGGCCTTCGCTGAACGGAAAGCCGGATTGCAGTTCAATAGCCACGCCTACTGCTGTTTACCCTTGATATTGCCAATCGTTCCGCCAAGAATGCCGCCGATGGCCGCGCCGGTCCAGCCGCTACCACCCGCTATGGCGGCAATGCCCGCGCCCGCAGCAGCGCCAATCGCCGCTCCACTGACCGTACCCTGCTCGCGCGGGGTCATGTTGGTGCAACCGATAACGGTCAATGCGGCAACAGTCGCCAGAATCAATCCAGTCCTTTTCATCTCTCGCCTCCGTTACTTGGTTTTCTTGAGTCCCGGGACGACCATTTCAAACCAGATCGTCTCGACCACCGGGCGTTGCAACTGATCGGGGTGCGCCGCGTACCACTTGTCAACGGCGGCCAGCGTCGTGTCCAGGGTATGGCCCTTCATCCCCTCGGCCACTTTCGGCGAAAAGTCGCTCATGCTCGCTTTTGGATTGTCTGCTTGAAACGCGACGTCGACCTGAATGGCGTTGGCTAGGCCAACCAGATACGCTTTCTTGACTTCTGGCGCCGATTTCGTCCAGTGGGTACCATCGACCAGCGGTACCTCGGCGGCGCCAACCGTGCCGCAAGTCATCAACACTGCCAGACACGCTGCATACGCGGCCTTTCTGAATTTCAAACCGCTCGATCCGATAGGCATCATGTTCTCCTCCAAAATAGGAAACTTCACACTACCACATGTCAACAAGCGTTTAAAGAAGAGTATTGTCGTACGAAAAAATCGGTAGACTTTCAAGAAATCGCCTGGGATACGGGCACCATGGATGGGCCATACGTGGGCCGTGGCCCAAAATGAAAACGGCCCCCAGCGCTGGAGGTCGCTTGAATGCTGGTGGTGATGTCGCCTGGCTAAAGCAATCGATTTGCGGGGGCCGCAATGTCAAACTCGAAGTCGAGGTCAGGGATGTGCTGTTGCGCTATTCGAAGCACCCGGGCAAGAAGGTCATCAAGGAAGTCTGATGCAGCCTGAGGATCTGGAGTTGCTGGTCACGCGGGAGATGCCATTCGGCAAGCACAAAGGACGGATCATCGCCGACTTGCCGGGCAACTACCTCAACTGGTTTGCTCGCGAGGGATTTCCGCAGGGAGAGATTGGCCGTCTGTTGGCATTGATGCAGGAAATCGATCACAACGGGCTGAAGGACATCCTGGCTCCTCTCCGCCAACGATCAGGTCATTGACGCATGCCCATCGACAACCCGATCGAACCCCCGCAGTTCTTCATGGCAAGATACATCCCGCCAGCCCAGTCAGGTCACCTCGTCGCATCCGATTCTTCGGTCCTTCGCGATGAATTGAGATCGGGATGCATGCGCACGGAGCGTAATGCCAAAACCTGGGCCAGGCGAATGAGGCGAATGGAACTATTGCGCGTGAAGATCGAAGGCGATGGTCTCGGGTAGATCATTCGTCTTATGCCCTGAGAAATGCAAGAAGTGTTGAATAGTTCCTCGGTTGTCTGACCCACCTCGGCTAGAGTGCTGGCATGCCAAAGCAGATTCCACCTCCAACCCCCGAAATCAACCGCCTCCGAGCCGCAGCAGCCATGGTCGCGATCATTGAGTCAGAGTTGTTGGCGTCAAAACTCTCCATGGAACGTGCTGCACTCATGGCATCGTTTTGTGAATGGGCGGCCGAACGCCCCTCGGACGATCCATACGTGGTCAAGCTAGCAGAAACCGTGGGGGGCGGCCTGAGGCGCATCAAGATGGCAATGTCTTCCGCAAACTGAATCGTCTCGGCTATTCGCCTTATGTTGTTTCGGCAAAGCTCAACTGATTCATGGCTCTTCCATTCTGAATCGCTCCGAATCAGTTTTTGGACGACTGCGAACCCGAGCAAGAAGGAATAATGCGGGTCGCATGAACGCCACCCTTTGGAAAACGAAGGACAGATAGAACCTCATCCAAGGGTAGCTTCAAGGTTATGTCACTCTTGGCAGATAAAATATCGGGGGAAGCTCGGAATTCAGGTGGAAGTGTTTTTCAACCACCGAACCGGATCCAAAAATAGATGATAGGGTTCGAACCATCTCAAAGGCACTCTTGGTTCATGATTTTTGGATTTTGCCCGCACCCTTATGTCCCTCGATGAGACTTCCAGCCCATTTGGTCCATAGGTCAAAATGATGATTTTTGACGAAACTCGTGGGCCATGGATGGGCCATGGCCCAAAATGAAAACGGCCCCCATCGCTGGAGGCCGCATGAATACTGGTGGTGATGGGCAGAATTGAACTGCCGACCTATGGGTTATGAATCCATCGCTCTAACCAACTGAGCTACATCACCGTGCAGGGCGCGAGATTATAGAGTTTGGAGCGGCGACCGGTCAAGTTTCTGCGGCCACACAAGGCGTGCAAGCTTGTCTATAATGGGGCCATGCCGATTCCTGCCTCACTTATCGCCTCCATTATCAGCGCCATAATCGAAACTGCGTCGCAGAGCGCTGCACGCAATCCGGCGCAATACGAGATTTATGCCACGACGCGCACGCTGCCGCCCGAAGCCAAGATGGGCGTCATGCTGCCCCCACTGGGTGACGGCCGCGTGGTAATCGATGGAAACACGATGCGCCTGTCGCCTACAGCCCAATTCCGGAGTCAAAAGAACCTGATCGTCATGACGATGAGTATCCAGAATCCGTCAGACGTTGTTTACCTCACCGATGCATCCGGCCTGGTTTATCGCGTCTGGATGATCAGCCCGGCCGAAGCCTCGGCACATCCAAAAAACTGAACAGTAGATATGTCAAAAAGACTGTTCATCCGCACCTTCGGGTGCCAGATGAACGAGTACGATTCGGACAAGATGGCCGATGTGCTCGCCGCTTCCGAAGATATCGTCAAGACCGACAGGCCTGAAGACGCCGATATCATTCTTTTCAACACCTGTTCGGTGCGCGAAAAGGCGCAGGAGCGTGTTTTCCACGACCTCGGACGGGTGCGGCTTCTGAAGCAATCGAATCCCGATCTAGTGATCGGTGTCGGTGGTTGTGTTGCCAGCCAGGAGGGCGCGGCAATTGTTGCCCGCGCACCCTATGTCGACGTCGTTTTCGGCCCGCAGACCCTGCATCGCCTGCCGCAATTGATTGCAGAGCGGCGCCGTCTGGGCAAGTCGCAAGTCGATATCTCTTTCCCTGAAATCGAAAAATTTGACAGCCTGCCGCCGGCCAAGGTCGAAGGCGCGTCGGCCTTTGTCTCGATCATGGAGGGCTGCAGCAAATACTGTACTTTCTGCATTGTTCCCTACACACGTGGCGAGGAGGTTTCACGCCCCTTCGATGACATTCTGACCGAAGTGGCCGGTCTGGCCGCGCAGGGTGTCAAGGAGATCACGTTTCTCGGGCAGAACGTGAATGCCTTCCGCGGCGCAATGGCGTCTCGCGAAGCGGATTCCGGCGAAGTCGCCGACCTCGCGCTGCTCATCGAATATGTCGCGGAAATTCCCGGTATAGAGCGCATCCGTTACACAACTTCGCACCCTCGTGAAGTTTCGCAGCGTCTGATCGATGTTTACGCCACCGTACCGAAACTGGTTTCGCATCTGCATTTGCCAGTTCAATCCGGCTCGGACCGGGTACTGGCAGCAATGAAGCGTGGGCATACTGCGATCGAGTACAAAAGCATCGTGCGCAAACTGCGTACCGCGCGCCCCGATCTGTCCTTGTCATCCGATTTCATCGTCGGCTTCCCCGGCGAAACGGCTGAGGATTTCGAGAAAACGATGGCGCTGATCGATGACGTCGGCTTCGACGCTTCCTTCTCTTTTCTATACAGCCCCCGCCCAGGCACACCGGCTGCAGAGCTACGCGACGATACACCGCATGAAGTTCGGCTCGAACGCCTGATGCGACTGCAAAAGCGTATCGACGAGCTGGCGCAGATCGTCTCGCAATCGATGGTCGGCAGTATCCAACGCGTCCTGGTCGAGGGTTTGTCGAAGAAGGACAAAACCGAGCTTGCTGGACGTACCGATAACAACCGCGTCGTTAACTTCACCGGCGATCCCCGGCTGGTACACCAATTTCTCGACCTGCGCATCATCTCGGTAGCGCCACATTCGCTGCGAGGCGAAATCGTGAGTTCGTGAGTTCCTGACCAAGATATCATCCCGGAAACATGAGCGCCAAAACCACAGCAAAACCCAGAGCCGTCGAACTGTTGCTCTCGCCCGTCAACAATACACACCTCGCCAATCTGTGCGGCGCGCTCGACGAGAATCTGCGCCAGATCGAAACCGCGCTCGATGTTTCCATCGCTCGCCGCGGCGAACGTTTCACACTGCGCGGCGAATCGATACAGACAGCGCGCGCTTCCGAAGCCCTGCAACGGTTTTACGCACTGGCCAAGGACACTCTTTCGGTCGACGAGATCCAGCTTGGACTGATCGAGCTGATCAATCGCCCGGCGCGCGGTGATGCGCTCTGCGGCGGCCTGTCGCCGGCGTTGATGACGCGCAAGACGGAGCTTCACGGACGCACGCCGCGCCAGGTCGAATACCTCAAGCATATTCAGGAACACGACATCACTTTTGGCACCGGGCCGGCCGGCACCGGAAAAACGTATCTGGCGGTAGCTTCGGCTGTTGACGCTATCGAGCGTGAGCTGGTGCAGCGCATCGTATTGACTCGCCCAGCAGTCGAAGCCGGCGAGCGGCTCGGCTTCCTGCCCGGCGATCTGGCGCAAAAGGTCGACCCCTACCTGCGTCCGCTTTACGACGCGCTCTACGATCTGATGGGCTTTGACCGGGTGGCCAAGCTTTTCGAGCGCGGTGCCATCGAAATAGCACCGCTCGCCTATATGCGCGGCCGCACCTTGAACCATGCCTTCATCATTCTCGACGAGGCGCAGAACACCACGCCCGAGCAGATGAAGATGTTCCTCACGCGCATCGGCATCGGCGCCAAGGCCGTGGTCACCGGCGACGTGACGCAGATTGATCTGCAACGTGGCCAGAAGAGCGGGCTGATCGAAGCGCGTCAGATACTCAAGGACGTGCGCGGCATCGCCTTCACCGAATTCCAGAAGGAAGACGTTGTCCGCCATCCGCTGGTCGCCCGCATCGTCTCCGCCTATGAATCGCACACCAGCTCGCTGGAAGGCAAATGACCAGCAGGCGTCTCAACCTTTCCGTTCAATACGTATGCAAGAAAGCAGGATTGCCTTTGCGTCCGCTGGTTCGCGCCTGTGCTCGAGCCGCCTTGAATGTCAATGGCGTGCGCGGCGGACAGATCACTGTGCGCTTTGTCGGCAGCGAAGAAGGACAATTGCTGAATCGTGACTTCCGCGGCAAGGACTACGCGACCAACGTGCTGTCCTTCCCCTACGCCACCGAGCCGATTGTGTGCGGTGACATCGTCATCTGTACGCCGGTGGTCGAGCGCGAAGCTGGCGAACAGGGCAAAGCTACTGAAGCCCATTATGCTCATCTTATCGTGCATGGTATCTTGCACCTGCAGGGCTACGAACACGAAACCAGCAAGCGGGAAGCTCGCCTGATGGAGCAGCATGAGTGCGCCATTCTGGCCGCGCTCGGATACTCGAATCCCTATTCAGAAAACACCTGACCCATGGACATCAACCCAGTTAACAAACTCGGCTTCTTTGAACGGCTGTCTTCTATGCTCCTGCGCAAGCCGGAGGATAGAGAACAACTCATGGAACTCCTTCATTCGGCCTACGAGCGCAATCTGCTTGACGCCGACGCGTTGTCGATCACCGAAGGCGCGCTCGCTGCCTCCGAAATCAGCGTAAGCGATGTCATGGTGCCGCGATCCCAGATGGAAGTCATCGACATCGACGATCCGCAGAGCGAAATCATTGCCCAGGTCAATCGCACCGCACACTCGCGCTTTCCAGTCATCGACGGAGATCGCGACAACGTCATAGGACTTCTGCTGGCCAAGGATCTCCTGCGCCTGCAGACCGATGTCAAATTCAATCTGCGTGACTGGCTGCGCCCGGCTGTATTCATTCCCGAGTCCAAGCGACTGAACATGCTGCTGCGCGAATTTCGTGTATCGCACAATCACATGGCCGTGGTCGTCGACGAATACGCGAGTGTGTGTGGCCTGATCACCATTGAAGACGTACTCGAACAGATCGTCGGCGACATTGAAGATGAATACGATTTTGACGAGGCTGACGACAACATCCGCCTCGACCATGCCGGGCGTTATCGCGTCAAGGCGCAAACAGGCATCGACGATTTCAATGAGCATTTCGGCACGAATTTCAGCGACGAGGAATGCAATACCGTCGGCGGCCTAATCATGAATCATCTTGGAGTGGTGCCAAAACGCGGTGAGTCCATCGAATTTGGCGGCTTTCTCTTTCAGGTTCTTCGTGCCGACAGTCGCAGGCTCTACACGCTGCTTGTCAGCCCCCTGCCGGACACCGATGAGCCGGCCTGAGTGGTGCCCCCTGTCCCGCGCTTGATCATCGCGCTGCTGCTCGGTGCAGCCAGCGTCCTGGCCTATGCACCGGCGGGCTGGTTCCCACTGATCTGGCTGACGCTGGGCGGCCTGTACATCTTGCTGGACGGACGTGCAAGCGAAAATGGCGGCTCGTTCAAGAACGCGTTCGCTGGCGGACTACTCGGAGCCTCCTTTGGATTCGGTCTGTTCATTGCCGGCGTATCCTGGGTTTATGTCAGTCTGAGCGTTTTCGGCGGCATGCCCGGAGCCATGGCCGCGCTGGCCACTTTTCTATTCTGCTGTGTCCTGTCGATCTTTCCGGCACTTGCGGGCGCCCTTTTTTTCCGCTTCTCGCCGAACGGCTGGTGGCAACGCAGCCTGTATTTTGCGTGCCTGTGGACGCTCTCGGAATGGCTGCGCGGCTGGATCCTTACCGGCTTTCCGTGGCTGGCGGCCGGCTATTCGCAAGCACCACCCAGCCCACTGTCCGGGTTCGCCCCGGTACTCGGCGTCTATGGCCTTACTCTGCTGACGGCCCTGCTCGCGACACTGATCGGCGAGGTATTCCGGCGCTGGATTTCGGTTGAACCCCGCCCCGGCTCTCGCAACACATTGACAAAACCGCCACGCTGGCGCCCGGCAATTCAGATACTGATTGTTGTGTTGTTGCTTGCCGCTGGCAATGCCTTGCGCGACGTGCGCTGGACGTCACCGAAGGGTGAGTCGCTGAGCGTCGCACTGCTGCAAGGCAATGTTGCGCAGGACATGAAATGGCGGCCCGAGAAATTCAGCGAGTCTCTGCGTATCTACTACCGCCTGGCACTGGAGAATCCGGCGCAACTGACCGTCCTCCCCGAAACGGCACTGCCCGCCTTTCTTGGACAGGTTCCGGGCGAGTACCTCGATGAATTGAAGAGGCTCGCTGAACGCCAGCGAGGCGATATGCTCCTGGGGATCGCCATCGGCGACAGTACACGCTACGCCAACGGCGCCATCAGCCTTGGCCAGTCGGAGGAGCAGCATTACAGCAAGACCCATCTCGTACCCTTTGGTGAATTCGTGCCACCCGGATTTGCCTGGTTCCTGGCCCTGGCCAACATCCCGATGTCGGACTTCACTCCCGGCGCGAAACTGCAGGTGCCGATGAGCATCGCCGGGCAAAAGGTCGCCGTGAATATCTGTTACGAAGACGCCTTCGGTGAGGAAATCATCCGCGCGCTACCCGAAGCCACGCTATTGGTCAATCTTTCCAATGTCGCCTGGTTCGGCGATTCACTGGCACCGGCACAACATCTGCAGATCGCCCAGTTGCGCGCCCTCGAAACAGGCCGCATGATGCTGCGCGCCACCAACACCGGAATGACCGCCATTGTCGACGCAGGCGGCCACGTTCAGAGCGCTCTGAAACCTTTCACCCGTGCTGCATTGCTTGGAGAAGTTCAAGGCTACGAAGGCGCCACGCCCTATGTGCGCTGGGGCAACTGGCCTGTGGTTAGCTTCGCGCTGTTGTTGGCAGCTTTCTTCGGCAGACGTAACGCGGTATCCTGACAAACTAGAAAAACGCGGGAGAATCGCTCCATGGCACTGCTTTCCTGGTCGAACCAGTATTTGATCGGCAACGACCTGATCGATACCGAGCACGAAGAATTGTTTCGTCTGATCAACAACTTCCACTCGCTCTGGATGGAAAAGCAGAATCGTCAGGACATCGCCAGAGTCCTGAATCAGCTGATTGCCTACGCGCAGATGCATTTCCAGCATGAAGAGGTGATCATGGAGGAGGCCGGCTACCCGAAGCTTGCCGAGCGCCAGCAAATCCACGAAGACATGATCGAAAAGATTTTCGAACTGCACACGTCCTACGCCGAAGGCAATCTTCGTCTGGAAATCGAAACCGTGAAGTTCGTTAAATCCTGGCTGCTTGAACATATTCTGGTAAACGACTACACGTTCCGTGATTATCTGGCGCGCAAGCAGAACTCCGGCGAAGAAGCCACTCCAGAAGCAGCACCGCAAGCGGCCGAAGACGCATCCTGAAATCACCGCGTTGCCGGCACTGAGAACAACGCACACTTCCCCACAGTGCTTTAGTAGTGCGGAAAAAGCCGATCTCGATCCCGTACTCCGCAACGCTCTCCAACACCCCGCAAAAGTGTCGAAGCGCCTTCAAGTCAGGCGCAAAACAAAGTAAGATCGACCTTTGCTCAGCGAACACGAAGTCCTTCATGCCAACTTTTCAGGAAGTCATTCTGCGTCTCCAGAATTTCTGGGACAAACAGGGGTGCGCACTGCTCCAGCCCTACGATATCGAAGTCGGCGCCGGCACCTTTCACACCGCCACATTCCTTCGCGCCATCGGCCCGGAACCGTGGAATGCCGCCTACGTGCAGCCATCACGCCGCCCGAAGGATGGCCGCTACGGTGAAAACCCGAACCGTCTGCAGCACTACTACCAGTACCAGGTCGTCCTGAAGCCCTCGCCATCGAATATTCAGGAGCTCTACCTGCAGTCGCTCGAAGCACTGGGCATCGACCTCAAGGAACATGACATCCGCTTCGTCGAGGACGACTGGGAATCGCCCACGCTCGGCGCCTGGGGCCTGGGCTGGGAAGTCTGGCTGGACGGTATGGAAGTGACGCAATTCACCTACTTCCAGGAAGTCGGCTCGCTCGCCTGCAAACCGGTGCTCGGTGAAATCACCTACGGCATCGAACGGCTGGCGATGTACCTGCAGGGCGTTGAAAACGTCTTTGACCTGACCTGGGCCGAAGGGCCGGGGTACCGCGTGACCTATGGTGACGTTTACCACCAGAACGAGGTCGAGCAGTCAAAATACAACTTCGAGCATTCGAATATCGAAATGCTTTTCCGCCACTTCAGCGACCACGAATCCGAAGCCAAGCGGCTGATGGGGCTGGATCTGGCGCTTCCCGCATTCGAGCAAGTCATGAAATGCTCGCACTGTTTCAACCTGCTCGACGCCCGTGGCGCGATTTCGGTCACCGAACGCGCCGCCTACATTGGCCGCGTTCGCGCCTTGGCACGCGAAGTCGCGCAGTCCTACTACAACTCGCGCGAAGCCCTGGGGTTCCCGATGTGCAAGGCAACTGCTGCTGTGGAGGCGATATGAGCAACAGTGTGCTGATCGAGCTGCGTACCGAAGAACTGCCGCCGAAGGCCTTGTCACATCTCGGCGAAGTTTTTAAGGACGAAATATTTAACGGATTGGTGCGCTGCCAGCTCAGCCAGAGGGTGCCGGCAAACGTATCGTGGTTCGCTACACCGCGTAGACTGGCGGTCTCGGTTCGTGAAGTCGAGACGACCGCAGCTGACCGCGTCGAAGAAATGAAACTCATGCCTGTCTCCGTCGCACTCGACGCAAACGGTCAACCGACACAAGCGCTGCGCAAGAAGCTTGAAGCATCAGGCATCCCGGTTTCCGAAATCGCCAAATTTGAGACGCGCATGGACGGCAAAGCTCAGGCGCTGTTCTATAAGGCAACGGTCAAGGGTGTTGATCTCGACGCAGTGCTCGCTGGTATCGTCACGCAGGCGCTCAAAAAACTGCCGATCCAGAAGGTCATGCGCTGGGGCGATTCGGAAGACCAGTTCGTACGCCCGGTTCACAGCCTGATCATGCTGCACGGAACGCGCGTCGTTCCGGGCACGGTGCTTGGACTCACGAGTGGCAACAAGACACTGGGACACCGCTTCCTTTCTTCCGGCGATATCGTCATTGAGAACCCCGAAGAGTACGCAGCGAAGCTTGAAGCCGGAAAGGTCATCGCCTCGTTCGCCGAACGGCGCGCGTCGATTGCCGCGCAGCTCGACGTCAAAGCCGCCGAACTGAACGCGCGCCTGAATCCGGCTGAAGGCCTGCTCGATGAAGTCACCTCGCTGGTCGAATGGCCGGTGGTCTACGTAGGAGAATTCGAGGCCGACTACCTTGAGGTTCCGCAGGAATGCCTGATTCTGACCATGCAGCAAAACCAGAAGTACTTTCCGCTGCTCGATAGCGCGGGCAAGCTGCTGAACAAATTCCTGATCGTCTCCAACATGCAGGTCGATGATCCGACGAACATCATCAGCGGCAATGCGCGTGTGGTTCGTCCCCGCCTGTCGGATGCCCGCTTCTTTTACAATCAGGACCGCAAGCATTCGTTGGCTTCGCGCCTTGACCGTCTGAACAGCGTCGTCTACCACAACAAGCTCGGGTCGGTGCTGCAACGCGTCGATCGCCTCGAAGGCTTGGCCCGGAAGATTGGCATAAGCCTCGGCGCAAACGCCTCCCTTGCCGCGCGCGCGGCGCGACTGGCCAAGGCCGACCTAGTCACCGACATGGTTGGCGAGTTCCCAGAGTTGCAGGGCACCATGGGCCGCTATTACGCGCTTCACGATGGCGAGGACGCGCGCGTTGCCGACGCCGTCGAGAGCCACTATCAGCCGCGCTTTGCCGGCGATGTGTTGCCGCAAGGCAGCATTGCCTGCGCCACCGCGCTGGCTGACAAGCTCGATGCCCTGGCGGGTTTCTTCGGAATTGGCCAGATCCCGACCGGCGACAAGGACCCCTTCGGACTGCGCCGTGCCGCGCTTGGTATCCTGCGCATCCTGATGGAATCACCATTGCCCCTCGATTTACGGGAGCTTCTCGCCGATGCTGCTTCCGGCTTCGAGCCCGGCCAACTGTTGCTGACCGACGGCCTTCCTCCGGGTCTTGAGGACTTCATGCTTGATCGTCTTCGCGGTCTGCTCAGGGACGCGGGTTACGCGCAGGATGTAATCGAAGCCGTACTGGTGCAGCGCCCGACGCGGATCGATCTCGTTCCGGCCCGACTCGACGCCGTGCGCTCCTTCCAGGCACTGCCCGAGGCGTTGGCGCTGGCTGCGGCCAACAAGCGTATCGGAAACATCCTGAAGAAAGCCGAATCTGCCGGTGGTGAAAGATTTTCCAAACCCGATTCAGCCCTGCTGCAGGAAGATGCCGAGAAGGCACTTTACCAACGGGTTCAGGAGATATCCCCGGTGGTCGAATCACACGTCGACAATGAAGCGTATGCCGACGCCCTCCAGGCGCTGGCCTCGGTTCGTGTCGAGGTCGATCATTTCTTTGACAAGGTGATGGTCAACGTTGATGATTCCAGTGTACGGGCCAATCGTCTTGGTCTACTCAAGGCATTATTCGACCAACTCAATGCAGTTGCCGACATTTCGAAACTGAGCGTATGAAACTCGTTATCCTCGATCGCGACGGCGTCATCAATTACGACTCGGACCAATTCATAAAGTCGCCGTCGGAGTGGAGACCCATTCCGGGCAGCCTGGAGGCCATCGCCAGACTGTCGCATGACGGCTACCGTGTCGTGGTCGCCTCCAACCAGTCAGGCATCGGTCGCGGCCTGTTCGACATGGACACGCTCAATGCCATTCATGACAAGATGCACCATGCCGTGCAGGACGCCGGTGGGCGCATCAATGCCATATTCTATTGCCCGCATACGGCCGATTCGAAATGCAAATGCCGCAAGCCCAAGACGGGCATGTTCGAACGCATCGGTGCGTGCTTTAACGCCGACCTGAGCAAAGCCTACGTCGTCGGTGATGCCCTGCGCGACCTGAACCCGGCCTCGCAACTCGGCGCCAGGCCGATACTGGTGCTCACCGGAAAAGGATTGATCACCCAGCGGGAGGACACCTTGCCGGAAGGCACGCTGGTCTTTGCCGATCTTTCCGAAGCGGTCGAACACATTCTGAAATCATGATCGCGTTTCTTCGTTCCACCCTGTTTCTGCTGCTCGCCATACTGATTACCGCCCCCTTCGGTCTGCTCGTCACTCTGGCCGTCGTCTTGCCAATCGCATGCCGTTTTCAACTCATTGCTCTCTGGCGCGCCGGCTTCATGGCCTTGTGCAGGTACGTACTTGGGCTGCGTTATCAGGTCATCGGCAAAGAAAATATCCCGGCAACGCCTTCGGTCATTCTTTCCAAACATCAGTCAGCCTGGGAGACGGTCGGCCTGCAGGCCATCTTTCCGCCGCTGGTCTTTGTCCTGAAAAAGTCACTGCTCATGATTCCGTTCCTTGGCTGGGCATTCGCCGCCGTCAAGATGATCTCGATCGACCGCAGTGCTGGCACTGACGCGCTACGCCAGGTCATCGATCAGGGCCGCGATCGACTCAAGGCCGGGTACTGGGTTGTGATATTTCCGGAAGGGACACGTATTGCCCCCGGAGCGAAACGCCGCTTCAAGCCCGGTGGCGCGCACTTGGCGGTCAGCGCGGGCGCTCCAGCCGTTCCGGTGGCGCACAATGCCGGCGAGTTCTGGGCGAGGAACGCCTTCGTCAAACATCCCGGACTGATCACCGTCAGCATCGGCCCGGCCATTGACCCGGCCGGCAAAACAGCTGCTGAAATCACCACGCTGGCCGAGCAGTGGATCGAAGGCGAAATGCGGCGACTATCGCCACACCGCTACCCGGATACCGCCTGTGCCGTGGCAGGCTGATCTATTCCGGTCCAGCGAAAAACCGCTGGCGCAAAATGAAACGCCGCGAAGAATTGCGCTCGGTGACCGAATCGTTCCTTATGTGCTACGCCGCGCCAAACGACGCACCATTGGTCTGACGATCGACCAGCGCGGCCTGCGCGTGGGCGCACCCCCTCGAGCGTCGCTGAATGAAGTCGAGTCGCTGATTCATCGCCATGGCGACTGGGTAATCCAGAAACTTGATGAATGGCGAAGCCGGCTACGCCCCGAACCCCTGGCGATTGTCGACGGCGTGCAAGTGCCGATGCTCGGCAAGAATCTACAGATCCGTATTGCGACGGGCAATAACCGCGCCGTATGGAACGAACTGGCGGATCCAGTGCTCACGCTTTGCCTGCGCTCGCCGAAGGATGCCGCGCCACAACTTGAAAAAGCCTTGCGCGAAAAGGCGCGCCTGCTGTTTTCCCAACGCCTGCAGCACTTTGCCGCACGGCTCGACGTCCCCGCGCCGCCGCTGGCCCTGTCGTCTGCACGCACGCGTTGGGGCAGTTGCAGTCTTAAGACGGGCATTCGGCTGAACTGGCGGCTGATTCACTTTTCCGAGGACGTAATCGACTACGTTGTGGCGCATGAACTCGCCCATCTACGCGAAATGAACCACGGTGCGCGATTCTGGCGAATCGTTGAACAGATGTACCCGGAGTGCAAGCGAGCCAGAGCCGAGTTGAAGGCGCTTGCAGGCGCAGTCCCGCACTGGTGATTCACCGGATTTGTCGTGCTTTTTCAGTCAGATTCGTAAAGCCTGCTCGACAAACGTTTCGAACTGCGCAGGCGGCAGAGGTCGACTGAAAAGATATCCTTGATAATTCGGGCAACCACTGACGCTCAAGAACGTCAACTGCTCATTCGTTTCCACTCCCTCGGCGATCACTTCCATGCCGAGAGAGCGACTCATCGCGATGATCGCGCGTACGATAGCCGCATCGTTTGCATCAGTCGCAACGTCGCGGACAAATGACTGATCGATCTTCACCTGATCCAGCGGCAAACGCTTGAGGTAGGACAGGGAAGAAAAGCCCGTTCCGAAATCGTCCAGCGAGAAGGTCACTCCGAGTGCCTTGATCTGCAGCATCCGATTGATGACATCTTCAAGGTCTTCCAGAACGACGCTTTCTGTCAATTCGAGCTTCAACAAGCTGGGGTTGGCCCCTGAGCGCTCAAGACTCTCGCGCAACTGTTCGACGAAATCGGGCTGGCGGAATTGGCGAGCGCTGACGTTGATCGCAAGCTTCAGGTGGCACATCGCCGCGTTCTTCGACCATTCGTTCAACTGAGCGCAAGCCGTTTGCATGACCCAAAGGCCGATCGGAATGATGAGGCCGGTCGCTTCCGCCAACGGGATGAACTCCATCGGTGATACGGGAGCCTTGTCGGGCGGCAGCCACCTCAGTAATGCTTCGGCTCCGATAAGCCGCTGTTCATGATCGACCTGCGGCTGATAGAACAGATGAAGCTCGCCTTGTTGCAAACCCTGGCGCAAGGCCGCTTCCATCAACAGGCGCGCTTCGATGAGTTCCTGCATTCTGGATTCAAAGAAGCGTATGGCATTGCGCCCGGCCCCCTTCGCTTGGTAGAGCGCCACATCGGCCTGCTTCAGAAGATCGTCGGTCGAATCCGATTGGCCGAGGAACAGCGTCATACCGATGCTGGCCGTGCTTTGGTAGGGCTGGCCATCTGGCGTGGTCCGGTACGCCTGGTTGAGTGCGTTGCGAATCTTCTCCGCAATCTGCTCCGTTTGGTTCGACGCCAACGCTTCACTTCGTCCCAGATTCTCGACCAACACAACATATTCATCACCCCCGAGACGGGCCACCGTGTCCTCTTTCCGCACGCAGGCTGAAACGAGACGGGCGACCTCGACCAGCAGGCGGTCGCCAACATCGTGACCCTGTGTGTCGTTGATGGCTTTGAAATTGTCGAGATCCAGAATCATCATGGCTCCGTACTCGAGACTACGCTCGCTGGCGAGCAACGCCTGACTGAGTCGGTCGATCAACAAACGACGATTTGGAAGATGGGTCAGTGGGTCGAAATGCGCCAGAGACAAGATCCTTTGCTCTGCCTGTTTGCGCTCGCGGATGTCTCGATACGAGGCGTAAACGTATTGAACGTCTTCGAGATAGAAATTGCTGATACTGACCTCGACGTCAACCAGCGCGCCATCCTTCCGGCGCAACCGCATCTCGATGGTAGCAGGCGTGGACGCAGCCAGCATTTCGGGCAATTTCCTGCCATTCAGCACCTCGGCCGTCCAGCCGACGGCCCACTCGCCAAACTGTAGTGCCAGCAGTTCGTCGCGCGTGTAGCCGAGAACTTCACACAGGCGATTATTGACTTCAACAATCCTGTTCTCCTTGGCATTCCAGATTTGAACGCCGTCGCTGGCAGACTGCAGGTACATCTCGTTTCGGGTGCTCTCGCGCCCCATTGCGTTCAGCAATCGCAGAAACGCTGCGGCGAACAGTTGCGAGAGCAATAGAAACAGGACGGCGGTAGCCAAGGTCTTGTACGCTTCTTCGGTCCAGCCCGCCAGATAGTCCTCGCGGGCCATTCCCGCCCCGATAAGCATCGACGTCCGTTCGATTCGTTTGAAAGAATAAATGCGCTCGAAGCCATCCGCGGCAGCCGCGCGATACGTGGCCGACCGCTCGCCGGTCGCAATCGACTTGCGCGCCGTTTCGGAAACCAGCCGGTTCCCGATCTGGCCCATGGACTTGTTTGGAATCGGCGGAAAGCGGGCAATCAATGCGAGCGAGGCATCCCGAAGATAGATTGTTCCGTGGGTCCCGAGGTCAAACCCCGACAGGAGCAGCGTGATATTGTCGACGACGACGGTAGCGGCCACGATACCCGCGAAACTGCCATCCTTGCTCTCATAGCGCCGCGTAAAATCGAGAACGTACAAGTTTGTGCTGTGATCAATAAGCGGGGTCGCGACCCGCATTTGATTGTCGGCATGGTCTCGGTGGTAGTGGAAACTGTCGTGCTCAGTCCATTTTCCATCAGTCTCTCGGCCGAATACATCACCAAGTACGACAAGACCATTGGCATTAACCACGCGAAATGCTTCGACTTCTGGCAAGCGCAATTCCTGTTTGGCCAGGAAACTTGCCATGGCCTTATCGTCGATTCCTCTTCCGGCGGTTTGTCGTTCGAGTTCATCGGCCACGGTACGCAAGGCAAGATCGATCTTGTCGATATTGTTGGCGACGTTCTTCGCTGCAGCGCTGGCGGCATTCTGCGTAAGCGTTTCGGCACGACTTTCGTATTGCAGGCGGCTTCGATATAGCGAGTAGCCGGAAAGCAGAAACACCGCGATGTTGGCGCAGACCACACTCCAGATCATCAGGCTGCGCAGACGGCGGGTTTGCGTCATGCTTTCCTTTCAAACATGCGATCGCGAGAGATCGTCATCGCCATGCAACACCAGAGCCACATCGGTTTGCGCCCGAGTCGTGGTTCTGGATTGCTCTCGCCAACTTCGACGCTACGCCCAGGAGCGGCAATCGGTCGATGGGCTTCAACCCTGCACCTCTAGACCTGGAACCGCGCAACCAATCGATACAGCTCCGATGACAAACGCTTGACGTCCCCAGATACTTCTTTCACCTCGCCCGTTACCGCCGTGTTTTTCTCGCTCATTGAGGCGATTTTTTCGATTTGAATGGCAAACAGTTCCGTCGCCGAACTTTGCTCTTTCAGTGCCGTCGCAATTTCGGAAGACACCTCGACGACATGCTTCGATTCGTTGCGAATCTGCATGATCGACTCGCCGGCATGGCGGGCTTCGCCAGCGTTCGCGACGACCCGGCTCGCCATTTGGTGCATGTCATCAACAGCGCTCTTTGTTTCATTCTGAACGGCACCAATAACCGCCTCGATTTCTCTTGTCGCACGCGCGGTTCGCTCCGCCAGTTTCCTCACCTCATCGGCAACGACGGCGAATCCAAGCCCATGCTCTCCGGCTCGTGCGGCCTCAATGGCGGCGTTGAGCGCCAGCAAGTTGGTCAGCTCAGCAATCTTCTTGATCGTTCCAGTGATCCCACCGATTTCGATCGATCGTCTTCCCAATTCCTTCATCGCCTGCGACGTGAGGTTCACTTCCTCGGCCATGACCACCATTTGGATGACGGTTCTTTCAATCGTTTCTGCGCCGTCCTTTGACTTTTCCAGGGACCCTTGCGCAATCCCCTGCGCCACAGCGGACGAATCCGAGACATGGGCAACGCTGACCGCCATTTCCTGAACCGATGCCGCCATGGCCGAAGTGGCTTCGTTCTGTATCTCGATCGAAGTCAGCAAATGCACAACGGTCTGCAATATCTGATCCGACGTCATCGAAACCGCGTTGCCGGCCTCCTGAACGCCCTTGACAACGGACTGAAACTCCTCAAACAGCGAGTTCACGCTCGCCGCGACCCGATCAATCTCGCTATTGCCTGCTACCGGAATTCGGTGCGTCAAATCGAGATTCGTCCTGATCGTTTCGATCGCATCCTGCATCTGCTTGAGAGGCCGGGTGATCCTGAGGTACAAGAAAGAGCCAACCGAGCCCAGGACAAGAACCGCAACAAGCGTAACCAACGAAATCCCTCGAACAACCTGCCCCAGCTTGTCGTTCAAGCTCAGAATCGCCGCATCCTTGCTCCGGTTCTTCTCAATGCGCAAGGTCTCGACGATCCCGCTCAATTCAGTCTGGTATTCCGCCACATTCGCGAACAGGAACGCCTCGGCCATCTCTTTTTGCCCGGCGAGTTTGAATCGAGTCGTATCGTCAATCGACTTGAAATAGTTCTTCAAGCTCTCCTGAGTCTGAGCGATCAGCCCGCGCTGCGCATCGCTATCGGCCGCCTGGCTCTGCAGATCCACGGATTGCGCGATCTGAGCCTGCAACTGTTTCAGAATCTCGGCGGCTCGCCCTGCTGCATTGTCATCCGCTGCCGAAACCATCGAGATCGCAGTCAGTTGCACGTCCTTGATGCTCGCAACCAGATCGCCTGCCGCAAGGGCGCTCGGTACCACACCTTCCGTCACCGCTCTGACGGCAACAGCGTTATTGCGGGATTGCAGAATCGCGAATCCGCCGATAGCGGCAATTGCGCCGAAGGTCAGAGCGATCAGCAGGATAATCCGTTGGCGAATATTCATTCTTTTTCGTGCCTTAGAGAGAAGGAGGACCACCGGCCTGCCGATAACGCCGCGTGCCGCACACCCCAATGTAAAAACGAGGTAAGCGATTATGTTTATTCTGTGTGACGCTACTGTTACAACTGATGTGCGATTTCAGTCGCGGGGGATGGGCCGAACGGACGGTGCCGGGATTCTCAGTTACCGGGCGGCATCAGGCGGAGCTCGGAAGGCAATTGCTTCGTTTGAGTACACGACCCTCACAGAGAGAACTCGGGGGCAGTGCGTTTAGAACGGAAGCTGATATCTGAGCCGAACCCTGACGCTGTCTGCCGTCTCGCCGAATACTCTGGCTTGCCGCCATACGGCATCACACGACCAGCGGTCCGTAAAGTCGTATCCGGCAGTCAACGCAAAAAGCCTGTCTCGGGAAGAGTCAGCGGATGCTCCATCCAGCCATCGGGTTGTCAGCGCAGTCTGCGCGCGCCAGCGCCCGTATCTAAGGGTTTCACCAACGATAAGATAGCGCCCCGAAGCCCCGGGTATGCCACCTTTGTCCTTCAAATAGACCACTTCGCCGACCGTCGTCGAGTCAATTCCGTTATCGAATGCGATTCGCTGCTGAAGGTTGGCGGAAGCGCCTTTTTCATCGGCGACCGAGTAAACGCGCTGCCCGCTGCTATCGGTAACGAAGTCAACTTGTTGGCGCAGCAGGGCCAGTTGCCACGAAAGACCCGGCAGCTTTGGAATGTCGGTGCCATAGAGCGCAACGGCGAACGACGTCGGCGAGTCGGTATTGCTTGGGCCACCCCGGGACGCCGTTTTTTGCTGGCGGGTGTTCAGCCACGAGGCGGAAAACAGCGAGGTGTCCAGCGAGTACATTGAAGCGCTGACCGTAGTCGAGCCAAAGGTATCGCTCTGCAGCCGATACCAGCCTGATGCACCCATTCTGTCCCAGACGGCATAATCTTCCGCCAACGTCGTGGCTTCGAGTCCGGGCGCGCCGTACCAGGCGAAGCCGAAGTCAGCCGTAATCCGGCCACCACGAAACCCGGCGACGCCGTTGTCGTATTGAATGAAGACATCTTTCCAGCGCACGTCCTCGTTCTCGAAGGCCCTGTTCTTGTCGGGATAGGGGTCGGCCAATGGTTCGAGCGTGACGATGGCACGGACGAGCCAGTTTTCGGTCAACTGAAGCGCGGTATTCGCTTCGGCAAACAGGAACAGGTCATTGCGTTGTGTATGCTTCGGTCCCACCCACGTCGTTCTGTTATTCAGTTCAAGTACGATCGAGCCGTTGAGTGCCGGAAAATCCTCGGCATTGGCGGACGCGATGAAAGTCAGTAGAAACGCGCCGCAGATACTGCCAAGTCTTGAGTTGACGTCAATCAGGCTGATCTTCATTGCCATTTGAGAGTCGATATCTCGTTCGAGATCCCACTCAGTAGAGCAATGTTCATCAATCCTTCCAGACCTGCACCTGATTCTTGCCGGAAGTCTTGGCTGAGTACATCGCCATATCGGCACATTGCGTCAATGATTCGACGCTGTCGGCATGTTGCGGATACAGTCCGACCCCGATACTGCCCGAGATATGCGCCGTTCCCTGCGGCAGATCAAACGGCTCGGCCAGGCTGGCGACCAGCTCGGTGGCGACGTGCGATGCACTCTCGGACGCCGTGATTCCCGGCATGATGACGGCAAATTCATCGCCACCCATCCGCGCCAGGGTGTCACTGTCACGGATCCGGCCCTTCAGCCGCTGTGCTACCTGCTGCAACAGAGCATCACCCACTGCATGGCCGAGATGATCGTTTACGCCCTTGAAACCATCGAGATCAATCCACAGCATGGCCGCACCGCTATCGAGGCGTTTGGCGTGACGCAAGGCCTGTTCGACCCGATCCCAGAAGAGGATGCGGTTGGGCAAATCGGTCAGGGCGTCGTAGTGAGCCAGAGTCCACAGTCGCTCATCCTGCTGGCTGCGCGCCGTGGCATTGGTCAGGACCATGATCATGCCGCTCATGGGCTGATCGGGTTTATCGGATCCGCCAAGGTTCAGGCAGTGCGCCGAGCAGCGCAGCCCGGTGCGCGCCAGCCGAAACTCAAGCCAGTGCACCGCATCGTTCTGGCGATTAATTTTCAGAACGAATTCAACGTAGTCGTGGTCGTCGGGAAGCACAAAGTCCAGGACTGGCCGACCTTGGGCCTCCTCCTGTGCATAACCGATCATGGCGCAGCCATTGACGTTGATGAAGCGGCAGCACTGGGCGTCGTCGAGTTCCAGCACGCCCACCGGAGCCGCCGCCAGCAACACCTGAAGGTGAAGTTCCTTGGTTGCCAGCTCGCTATTGCTCTGGGCCAGTTCCCGGGTGCGTTCGGCCACCTCCCTCAGCAGTTCTTCGTTGTAATTGTGCAGCACCGCTTCTGCCCGCCGAGAACGGGTGATATCGACGGCGGTTCCGCGATATCCCGTCAAACGACCCGAGTCATCCCGCAACGGCAGTCCGTTGATCTTGACCCAGATCGGAGAATCTCCAGCACCTTTCAGCAAGACTTCCTGATGATGAAACAGTTGTTGTTCAGACAGTGCATGTTCAAGCGCCATCAGTTGTGGTTGTGAACTCGCACTCAGCAAGTCGCGCCAGTATTGGCCCGGCGACAGAGCGGCATCCTGTGCCAGTCGCCCGCTCGCTTCGCTCAGGCGACCCGCGGCATCGGCCTCCCAAAGCAGGTCATTGGAGATGCTGGCAAAATCCCGGTAACGCAGCGTGATCCGCTTGTGCGCGTCCACCGCTCCGCCGAGCCACAATCCCACCAGAGCGATGGCGATCATTACAATCTGATACTGCAGCGCAAGGCCGAACTGGCCGTACAACGCGATCAGCATGACCAGCCCGCAATCGAGCAGCGCCGCGGCCAGCACCGCGCTACGCAGACCGTGGCGCAAGGCCAGACCAGCCAGCGGCAACAACAGCAACAGCGCAATGAGCGGGAAGTGCGTGTTCAAACCCCAACTCCAGGGAATACCGAACACCAGCAGCAACGCTGACACCGCGATCAGTACCGTATGCAGATCGGAATCGCCGTTTCCGTTTCTCGGTTTTCGAAAATGCGCCCAGTGACCTGTTTGCAGATAATGCTGGAGTCCGGGCCAGACCCTCACCATCAGGAAGGGCGCAAGCACGATGATGCCGATGAAATCGCCGATCAGCCAGTTGGCCAGGACTTCTGGCCACTGTGCCTGTGGTATGAAACCTACATGGGCCAGCCGAAACGTGCCGGCCGACGCGGCCAGCGTGCTCGCTGCCAAGGCGGCAAGGATGAACAAGGCAACGTCAGCCGGCCGGGCGAAATCCAGCGCATCGTGCTTCAAGCGGCGCCAAGGCAGTAGTACCACCGCGTAAGCAAATACCGGAGCAAACCAGCCATAGATCAGCCAGTGCGGCTGGGCCGAAAGAAACGCAGCAGGAAGATCCGTTGGAATCGGAATCTGCAGCAGGCCGCACGCCATATTCGCCAGCAATTCCAGCAGCAGCCCGCGCCAGCCAAACAGCAGCAGGCAGCAAAAGCGCAGTCCTGCCGGCAGATACCACAGACTGACGGAATTCTGATCAAGCAGTCCGGCGGTGTGCCAGATGGCTATCCACAGTACGACGTAGCTTCCACCCACGAGCAGAAAGCGCCGCCGCTGGCCGGCGCTAGGATGGGAAAACGAGTACATCGACAGGATGGCTCATAAGCTTGCAGACTTTCAGCAGAAAAACTGCAGAAATACAAGAACATGGGCTTCAGTATGCTTGGTCTCCATTCCCCTGTCAATGACAGGGGAATCTCACAGGATTTCCCGAATCGGCGCCGATGGCTACGATGCTTTTGCTGCGCAGTCTCCGATAGTTTGCAATCGGAATTATCGATGCGCTGTTTTCCAGTTTCTCAGCCCAGCCAGCGCAACTGCGGCGGCACCAGCCCCGGCAACAGGAGGGCCGTTACCAAGCCGTTGAGCCCCATCGCCAATGCTGAGAAAGCGCCAGTCTGTTCGCTGACCTGAAAGGCGCGTGCGGTCCCGATGCCATGCGACGCGGTGCCCAGTGCGAAACCACGTATCGCGGGGTCTTTGATTCGGAGCACGGCGTAGAGCCCCTGTGCGCCGACAGCACCAAGAATCCCCGTGAGGATGACCAGCACGGCAGTCAGCGAGGGCAGGCCGCCGAGGCGCTCGGCGATGCCCATGGCAATCGGCGTGGTCACCGATTTCGGCGCCAGCGAAAACAGCGTAGCCTCGCTCGCGCCAAGCAGATGGCCGATCAACACCGCGGAACACGCCGCGGTTATGGAGCCAGCCAGCAAGGCGACGAGCAAGGGAACCGCCATGCGCTTCAGTCGACCGAGCTGGGCATAGAGCGGGATGGCAAGGGCGACCGTAGCGGGACCGAGCAGGAAATGGACGAACTGGGCCCCTTCGAAATAGGTGCGGTAAGGCGTTTCTGTCGCCCACAGTGTGATCACCAGTGCGGCAACAGCCAGCAGTACCGGATTGGCCAGAGGATTTGCGTTGCAACGTTTGTTGATCAGCAAGGCGCCC
>NZ_FLQY01000400.1 GCF_900089945.1 Candidatus Propionivibrio aalborgensis
TGGAATCTCTTCGAGGGTCTGACAAGCGCCCCGACGTCGCGCCTTACGGGCAGCGGCAGCCGGTTGTATCACAAGTAATGAATCAGGCTCTGCTGTTCTCGGTATTCATCGTCGCGTCCTGCGGCCTGGCTTACGAGCTGATTGCCGGCGCGCTTGCGAGTTACGTGCTCGGCGACTCGGTGACGCAGTTCTCGACGGTGATCGGGACCTATCTGTTCGCGATGGGTGTCGGCTCCTGGCTGTCGCGCTTTGTCGAGCGCAACCTGATTGCGCGCTTCGTCCAGGTCGAGCTGATGGTCGGCGTTCTTGGCGGGTTTTCCGCAGCCGCGCTGTTCTTCATCTTCGTCTGGTTCACCACTCCCTTCATCCTGGCGCTGTACCTCGCGGTGTTCGGCATCGGCGTACTGGTCGGCCTGGAAATCCCGTTGATCATGCGCATCCTCAAGCGCGAGCTGAGCTTCAAGGATCTCGTCTCGCAGGTGCTCACCTTCGATTATCTCGGCGCGCTGGTTGTCTCAATCCTTTTCCCGCTGCTACTGGTGCCGCATCTCGGGCTGGTGCGTAGTGGCCTGCTGTTCGGCCTGCTCAACGTGCTGGTAGCGCTTTGGGCGATGTGGCTGTTCCGCGAGCAACTACGAAACGCCATCTGGCTGAAAACCCAGGCGTTTATATCGCTGGCCGCGCTGGGCGTCAGTTTTGCCCTGGCCGGGCAATTCACCTCGCTGGCCGAGGCCCATCTCTATGCCGATGAGATCGTGCACAGCGAAACCTCGCCGTATCAACGCATTGTCATCACCCGCTGGAAGGACGATCTGCGACTGTATCTGAACAACAACCTGCAATTCAGTTCGCGCGACGAGTACCGCTACCACGAGGCGCTCGTGCACCCGGGGCTATCGACGCTGCCCGGCGCGCGTCGGGTGCTGGTGCTGGGTGGCGGCGACGGACTGGCCGTTCGCGAGGTTCTCAAATATCCGCAGATCGGGCAAATCACGCTGGTCGATCTCGACCCGGCAATGACGAAACTGTTCTCGACAGCGGCTGCCCTGCGCAAGCTCAACCAGGATTCGTTGAGTTCGCCAAAGGTCAGGGTAATCAACGCGGACGCGCTGAAATGGCTTGAAGATAACGACGATCGGTTCGATTTCGTCGTCGTCGATTTCCCTGATCCCTCCAATTTCGCCATCGGCAAGCTCTACAGCTCGGCGTTCTTCCGCCTGCTCGAAAAGCACCTGACGGCGGACGCGCTGGCCGTCATTCAGTCGACATCGCCGCTCTATGCCCGGCAATCGTTCTGGTGCGTCGTCACGACGCTGGAGAGCGTCGGACTCAATGTCACGCCGTATCACGCGCTGGTGCCGTCCTTCGGCGAATGGGGTTTCGTGCTCGCCGGTCGTCGCGCCTACGCGCCCCCCACGGCTTATTCCGTCGCCATGCGCTTCCTGACGCCCGAGATCACGCCGGGGCTGTTCCAGTTTCCTCGGGACATGGCGCGCGTCGACGCCGAAGTGAATCGGCTCAACAATCAGGTACTGGTGCGCTACTTCGAAAGCGAGTGGCGGCAGGCGATCCGGTGAGAATTCGAGAAGAACAATGTCTCAGTTCGGGTGCGGATTCAACCGGTGGAGGCAACGGTTTGGTAAAAACGTTGTGCCGGTGTTTCGTAGTTTAGGGTTTTCCGTGGCCGCTCATTCAATTTCCGGGCAATGGCACTGAGCTTCGCTTGCGAATAGGGCGACAGGTCAATTCCCTTGGGGAAATACTGGCGCAGTAAGTAGCGCTTTACTGATTCTCCAGTCTTGGTAGTATGCGCAAGGCATCGCTTTGGTCGGAGGGAGGGGCAATGACAACATTTTCAGCTGGGCCTCAAGCGCTTGGCTATTTCTATCAGGCGCGGGTCGCTCTCTCACTCCTGCTTGAATCCCCTGATGAAGCCCGGCTGAGGGTTGAGGCGCTCGACGACATCGAAATTTCAGATGCTGTAAGCGCTGGATCTCTTTCGCTGATCCAGCTAAAGCATCATACAGGTGACGCCGCTTTGACTGACGCGAGCCCCGATCTGTGGAAGAGCTTACGTGTTTGGTCTGAGCAAGCAAAATCTGCGAAATTTGCCCTTGATAACGTCAAGATAGTGCTCTTCACGACCGCGACGATTCCGGCAGGAAGCCTTGCCTCGTTGTTGGGCCATATGAAGCGAGACGTTAACGAGGCCGAGAAGAAGCTCTTGGAAGTCGCGTCAAAATCCGACAATGCATCGCTGAAGAAAGCCTTTGACGCGTTCAAGGGTCTGACGGATGCTCAGAGAAAAGCCCTGTTGGCAACGGTCTATATCGTTGGGAGCCACCCTGACATTTCAGGGACAAAGAAAAAGATTGATCAACAGCTTCGACTCGCGGTTCGGGCCGAACATTTGGCACCGTTTGCGGAAAGAGTAGAGGGGTGGTGGACCGACAAGGTCATTCTGCACCTGCTCGCGAAGAACCCAAGGTACGCCGGCGGGATCACGGGCTTTGAGTTGCACGAGTATGTTGCTTCGGTGGCGGAGACTTTTCATGATGGAAGTCTTCCAATCGACTACGACGGCTTGGACATGACCGACGATGAGGTCGATGCAAATCGGAGTAGGCAATATGTCAAACAGCTAGAAACTATTAACGCGAGCGCCCGGGTGATCCGAAAGGCGATATTCGACTACCACCGTGCCTACAATCAACGTCACAGATGGCTGAGAGACAGCCTCATTTTCCCCGAAGAAATGGAGAAATATGAGGAGAGGTTATGCGACGAGTGGGAGCGTTACTTCGACCATAACTTTTCGTTTGTCGACGAGACAGATAATCAGGCGCTGATAACGGTTGGAAAAGCGATTCTTCGGTGGGCGGAACTTGAGTGCAACCTACGGATCAGGCCACGAGTAGAGGCCGAATTCGTGAGACGAGGGAGTTTCCATATTCTTGCAGACAAGATTCCTCCGGATATCTGTTGGCACCCAAAGTTCGCTGATTTGATGACACAAGCCATGACGGCGGCCGCAACATGACGACTGTCAAGAGTTGGGCTCGGCGGCCTCCCGATGTTGCGAATCTGTTTAATCCGGCCTTTTGCGCGGCACTGCTTAACAGGCTGGCGGTTGGCTTCCAGGGGGATGTGAAGCAGGGGCTGCCATATCCCCTTGCTTTTCTGGCGTTGCCTTTGCTGTTGCACTCCGGGTCTGTCGCCCTATTGCCTCCGACCGCTCGGACTAGGTTTCATTCTTGGATTCTGGAAAATCCGCAAGTGCTATTCGGATTTCCTGAGCGTGCGAAAGCGCTGGCACCCATAGTGCGTGAGGCGGTTTCCTTTGGCCTGCGCTACGAATTACTTGGTTTCGGCCCGGAGCAAATCCTTATTCCCTTGGCTGCGTCAGCATTGAAGCGATGGGAAAAAAATCCCTACAACAAAGATCTTTCGAAGGATGCGCAGACGCTGGGCAAGTTGTTCGCCCAGGTTAAGGACTTGCCGACTATCTTCGCTCTATTTGGAGTTCGCCCGTGACTATGCAGATAAGGTCGATCATCCTTTATCACCACGACGGCAGAAGAAGAATTCTTCCTTTCCGTCTGGGAAAGTTGAACGTGATAACGGGGCAGTCTAGAACAGGAAAGTCAGCAATCATTGATATCATCGATTACTGTTTGGGCAGGAGCTCATTCAACATATTCGAAGGAGTAAATCGCGACGTCGTCGCTTGGTATGCCGTAATGCTTCGCGTTGCCGGAAGTGACGTGTTCTGCGCCAAACCAGCACCACGAGGAAGCGCGGCCTCTCAATCAGCGGCGTATTTCAAGATAGGTGCCTCCATAGAGCCACCCAACCTTGGCGAGCTAGAGGTAAATACCAATGACGAAGGCCTAACGCAGCAGCTCACGTCGATGTTAGGCGTGTCGCCAAACCTCAGTACCCCTGGAGAGAACCATACGCGATCACCACTTGAAGCTACGGTTGCTCATACGAAGTACTACTTGTTTCAGGAACAGGGGGAGATCGCGAACAGGGCGTTCTTATTCCATCGGCAGAATGAACAGTTCATGCCGCAAGCTATTAAAGACACGTTGCCTTACCTTCTCGGAGCGGTGCCAGAGGATCGGTTAGCGCTGATCAAGGAAGAGCGAGAACTTCGCAGACAACTGAAACTGTACGAACGACGTGAACGCGAAGCGTCCTATGTCGGCTCTAGTGAACTCAGCAAAAGTCTTCAGTTAATCGATGAAGCCAAGTCCGTCGGACTCCTGTCGAATGATCTTGATGCTTCAACACCGGCGAAAGCGCGGCAGCAACTGGAGGCTGCTCAACGCTGGACTCCTTCCGCGCCAAATAATCCACTAAGGGAAAAATCCCAGCTGGAACTTACGACGGAGCTTGATCGAGCGAGGCTTGAGTACAACGAGCTGTATGATGCACAGGTGCGGGCCCGCCAATTTCAGCTCGAAGGGGAGCTCTTTGCGGAGGCCATAGGAGAGCAATCAGAGCGGCTAAAGGCGATCGGCATCGTTCCTCAAGGCAATGGCATCGCTTCCGGGTGCCCACTCTGTGGGGGCGACCGATCTGTCCCATCTGCCGATGAACTTCGAGCTAGCCTCGGGGGCCTGGAACGAGATCTTGAAGACATTGAGACGCAACGTCCAAGACTTCAAGGTCGACTGGCGGATCTTGAAGAACGAGTGGGCCACGCGCGGCAAAAGGTTCAAACCCTCCAGCGTCAGCTAAGGTTGGCTGTCGGTTCCGAAGACGATGCTCTCGCACAGCGCGACGCTCAAGATCGGATCGCCCGAATCTTAGGTAGGATCAGCTTGTACCTGGAAAGTGTACAAGAAGTAGCCCCGGACTCTGGTTTGCGAAACGAGATTGCTTCACTGAAGGCACGCATCGAGGCGATCTCTGTGCAAATTGATGAGGAGTCGGTTGAAGCCGCGATGACTTCAATCCTGAATCGAATTGGTGGTGTGATGACCAAGTTGGCGGAGCGCCTTGATCTTGAGTTTCGAGGATGTCCCTACAGGTTCGACGCGGCGGGCCTTACCGTGATCGCCGATGCTGACACGCCAATCCCCATGCATAGGATGGGTAGCGGTGAGAACTGGCTTGGGTGCCACCTGATCGCTCTGCTCGCGCTCCATAAGCATTTTGTCGAGAACCGTCGCCCGGTCCCCGGCTTCCTGATTATTGACCAGCCATCGCAGGTCTACTTTCCATCGACAGCGGCGTATAAGCAGCTGGATGGAACCAAGGAAGGTCTCGGGAATCTTCAGCCCAACGATGCCGACGTCAGTGCTGTCCGACGGATGTTTAAGACGCTCTACGATCTGGTTCAAGAGCTTTCGCCCAATTTCCAGATCATCGTCACGGAGCACGCCAACCTCCCAGAGAGCTGGTACCAAGAGTCGCTTGTGGAACCCCCTTGGAGAGACGGCAGGGCTCTCATTCCTCAAGAATGGCTAAAGCGGTGAATCGATTGCAGTAGATCACTTAGACTGACCGACTTGTCTGGTCAGATTCTGTTGAAAAACTCCCCGTAGTGTTCGAGACAGCATCTTCGTAGTGTTCAAGGATC
>NZ_FLQY01000401.1 GCF_900089945.1 Candidatus Propionivibrio aalborgensis
CCCCATGGCACTACCTTAAGACGTTGTACATCGTGAGTTGAGGATTGTGGCGCGTGCGATATCACGTGGCACGGTGAGCAGCGGGTGGTTCTTGGGTCGTCGCTTGATGGCATGAGGTTCGACCCGACCGGGACGAATGGGTAGTTGGAGCATGCTGATCGCGCCGAGCAAATGGGCGGTCATGGTTCTCACCCCGGCACCCGCGCCAGAGCGCAGTTGCTGCTCGAAGGCCAAGAGCAATTGCAGCGTTCCCTTGAAACTCAGCGTCCGGGCCAGCACGTGCGCTACGGCCGCGGCGCGACTCATCAGTGCGCACACGAGGTTGTAGCCCAGCAGGCAGGCAGCGATTTCCTTGTCGATCATGGCGGGCGATTTGGCGCGCAGAATATCCATCCCCATCTCGGCCTTGATCGAACGCAGATCCACCTCCACCTGCCAGCGCCGTCTGTACAGCGCGTCGATCTCCAGCGCGCTGACCGCTTCGGGATCAAGGAACGTCGTGACCAGAACGCAGCCGGCGACTTCGGTTTCGCGCACGGCCAAGCGTTCCGGCATGCGCGCGTAGGTCTCGGGGTCCATCCAGCCGGGACGCTGGGGGCGTATCCAGTCGACCCGATGATCGCGTCGCCCCAGCCGCTGGCCGCGCCGAAAGTCGGTGATGCGACGCTGATGCTGCCGGGTGATCAGATCGACGCCACGTTCGACCAACAAGGCCGCTGTGAAGTAGTTGCAGTAATAGCGGTCGGCCAACACGATATCGCCCGGACTCAAGTTCGTCATCAGCGTACGGAACAAGGCTTGCTCGCCGGTGTGTTTGCCCCGACACGGTCCCTGTGTCCAACTCCGTACCGCGCCGGTGGAGAGGGAGATCAGGGCAACCAGCATGGCCAGTGGAAAGCCCAGCCCCGGCTTTTGCACACCGCTTTGCGGGTACGCCGACTGATTCTGCACCGTGTCGGGCATCGAAATCGTGGTGCCGTCCAACAGCGTGATCGATCGGCCCCGCCATTTCCAGGCGCGCGGGCTGGCCTGTTCGAGCTTCTGCCCGACACACAGGGCAAGCTTGCGGATCAGTCCCAGGGGTAAGCGCTGGCGCGCTTTGCAGTAGGGTCCGCTGTTCAGGCTGCACGCCGCCTGTCCTCGGGCCGTTCGCTCGCTGACGCGGCGGGCCACGGCATCCTGGCATGCGCCATCGGGACTCAACGCTTGCCCGACAAAGAGCCCCAAGGTCGTCAGGGGCGGATAGATGCGCTCCCGAAACGCACCGACTTCCTCGGCGAGCAGTGTCCGCAACACGTCGTTCGGCAGCACCGCCCCAAAAGCTTGCGTCGGCTGATCACCAAACTGCCGCCGAAACCTCTCCAACTCTTGTTGCAGGCGTTTTTTTGCTAGCATCGACCATGGCTGATCCTCCTTGTTATCGAACGTGATTTCAGACACCACGATCTTAACAAGCGAGGCTCTCAGCCATCGTGCCTTTGTCTCTTTGATCATGCCCTTGGCTTAAGGTAGTGCCATGGGAGCCTGGCCCCTTTGACGCTTCGAAGGTAATAAAAGCGCTATCCGGAAAAGCGCGCCAGCGTGCTTGAGGCCGCGCGAGGGGCGGTTTCGGTCTGGTCGGCTTTAGCACGAGTTTCCGTTAGCGAGCAGTGCGCAGTTTTATCGCGCAGCGTGCGCTCGACTGCCGGGTTCGGCGTCAAGTGGCTCGCGAGGCGTACTGCTGCAAATCTTCGGAGGAAATATTGCCTGCGGGAACAAGTTGGTAGTGTCGCTCGTCGACTACCTTGATGTCACCCGACTTCACTGTGAGTTCAAAGAGGGCGATGCGGTCTTCGGTCATGAACTGCGCCGATACTGCGCGGCAAATCAGGTTTGGAAACTTCTCGGCGCAACACAGGATATCTTGCTGGGTTTGAACTACCCCATGCTTGTCGCTACCTCCCTTTGCCTGAACCGGAACTACGAATTGCCGTCCATGACGATCGAGACCAACGTATATTTCGTCGATCTCGATCTGTCCGACGTTCTTGACAGTGGTTCTCAGGTGGTTCTGGAGCGAGTACGCTGTGATACCCAAGAACACATCGACCAAACGGTTGTACCGCACCTTTGCCAGTAGAGCTTGTTCGTCAGTCAATGCGTAGGCGGCGATGATCTCGGGTGTCGAGTCGGGAACCTTGATAGTAAGGAGTTCTTCACGCGGGACGATTCGGTTCAGTCGTACCTGCTTAAATCGATAGCGTGCCCGCCCTGCGCCCTCAATGATCCATTCGAGGCCCTTGGCAGCAGTCTTGCGAACCGCTTCCGGCAATTCATTTCGGTACCGGAACGAGTAGATCACATCGCCGGGGTTCTTCGGTAGCGCAATCCTCAACGATGCCGCGATAGCAACGAACTCGTCGCGAGTGAATTCAAACTCGGTCACGTTCGAAACATAGTGGTCGCGAAATACCCGATCGATAATGGCTTGATATCGATTCGGCTGTTTCTTGGCGGTATGTTCGTTAGGCATATGCCTCATTCCATAGGTCTTGTTGGTTCGGATTGGTCTTACGGGCGCGTTGTGCGATGGTGTTTCGTGGCACACTGAAATGGTGCGCCGCATCCCCCATATCGAAAGTCAGCAGGTCGGGGGCGCCGAGTGGAAGGACTTGTTGTGGTTTTCGTGGTTTGACGCCAAGCGTCTTGGCAATTTCGGCGGCGACGGCACGACCCAACAACGGAGGAACGCTGTTGCCGATCTGGCGGAAACCGTGCCACTTCGTCGAATGGAACCGAAACCAATCGGGGTAGGAGTGCAAACGAGCGGCTTCGCGCACAGTTATGACCCTAGGAAGGCATGGGTGAATCGGGCGAGGCGAGGTGAACGCTCCACGCGCGCTGTCGGTACCCGCGCGGATGGTATTGCATAGACCGTCAGGTGGCAGCTTACGGAAGCGGCTAATAGGCTCGGTCTTGCCGTGCGCGGTTGCCATAAAGCGACTCTTGGAAAGCTCTGTGTGCACGGTGCGAAGGCTTGCCGTAAGCGCGTCGGGATCGAATTCTCGCTTGTAACCGAAGTCCGTTAGGTCGTGTTCGAGGCCCCGTAGTCGACGGGCGTAGGGAGCATTGGTGGTCCAGGTGACTTGGATCGAATCGTTCGCGTTCAACTCGTCGAACCGGTCGGCATCCGGTAAATCTCCGATCGCTTCCCAGACGGTCGTTCGCGATTCGATCGGCACAGGATATTTCGGCAAAGCAAGGCCGTGCCGCGCGCCGACAACGAACAAGCGCTTGCGGTCTTGAGGTACGCCGAAATCGGCGGCATTAAGCACTTGGTATGGAGATACAACGTCGTAACCGGCGCTGCCTAACGCGGCGATCAGTTCATCCAAGAACGCGACGTGTTTGCCTAGCGTTAGCCCCTTCACGTTTTCGAATACAAAATACTTCGGCTGCAATTCGGCCACGATGCGGACATAGTGGAGTACGAGTTGGTTCCGTGGGTCGTCGAAGGCACGCTTGCCGATGAGTGAGAAGCCCTGGCATGGAGCTCCACCGAATACGACGTCGATTTCGACGTCGCCCAGATTGGCTCTGCGCCGGATATCGTCGCCGCCAACATCTACTACGCTCGCGCAGATTGTCTTAGCGTAGGGGAAATTGTGTTCATGGGTTGCACAGTGGATGGGGTCGATTTCCACCGCGGCCGAAATGTCGAATCCTGCCTGCTCGAAACCTAGCGACAATCCTCCAGCACCGGCAAATAGGTCGATTCCGATTGGGCGTTGTTTAGTCGAATTCGAGAAAGTCATATAGTTTGTTCGCCAAGGCTTCGATGATTTTCAGATCGCACTGCCAGACGGTAAGAACCGTCCAACCGCTGGCTTCCAATTGCGCAATGTTTCGTCGATCTCTAGCCCGGTTGTTCTTGATCTTGGTTCGCCAGAAATCCACCCTTGTTTTCGGTAGATGCGCATATCGGCAGCCTTTGTGTCCATGCCAGAAACAGCCATTGACGAAAACGATCTTACGTCGGCCCGCAAACACCAAATCCGGCCTACCGGGCAATCGCTTATCGTGCAGTCGATAGCGATACCCCATGCCGAAAACTAGGCGCCGCACCGCCAACTCCGGCGTTGTGTCCTTCGACTTGACGCGGCTCATGAGCCAGCCGCGATGTTCAGGACTCAGCTTATCCACACAGCCATTTTACCTTGCCGGCAGCCGTCTGCGATCTTGACGCCGAACTTTTGTTTTCGGGAGACGGTTTTGCTGGTTAACTCCGGCGCCAGCTCGCTAACGTGGCGCCTCAGATCGCGCTGAAAGCCTCACCAATGACTGCTTTTGGGCGAAATCCCGGATGGCTGCTCGTGGCCGAAGCAACCAAGACAGCTTGGTGGGCATCCAAGCCAGGAGCTTGCAATTCCTGGCGCACGCGGTCAAATCTGGGTTGATGGCAGCGGCCCAAGTGGGTCGCTTTTTGCGTGTTGCAAAGATGCCTTGGATGGCGGGGCAAATGGCCGCATAAGCGGTGAGGTTGAAATCGAATGAACTGCCATTTGTTGATAAAGGCAGCCGGTAGATAGTCCGGACAAGAGCTCAGGATTGCACTGAAAACTGCAAGGAATTGATTCCGACTCGATGCAAAAACGTTCTCCCTGTCTCACCGGTGCAGCGCATCAGCGGCAATGCATTTTTTGCTCTGCGCGGTCGCTGTGGACATTGCATGGTCCGTGAAGAAGCGAAGTATGCGGTCGGGCAACCAGTCGAGCGATCCCGGACGACTGCCCGAAACAAAACCGACATGCCCGCCTTCATTCGGGAAATCGAGCGTCACCTGCGCTGAAACCCGATCGGCTCCCGGCAGCGCATCTTCGGGCAGGAACGGGTCGTTCCGGGCGTTGAGCAGCAGCGTCGGTACGCGGATGCCGGCCAGCCAGGGCTTGCTCGAAGCGCGCCGCCAGTAGTCATCAGCCCCTGCAAAGCCGTGTAGCGGAGCGGTGACCACATCGTCAAATGCGTGCAGGGTGCTTGCTTCGTGCATGCGCCGTTCGTCAAACAGGCCGGGAAAGCGCTGCAACTTGCTGGCGGCGTTTTGTTTGAGCGTGCGCAGGAAATTCTGTGTATAGACCTGATTGAAACCGCAGGCCAGTTGGTGGCCGCAGGCAGCGAGGTCGAACGGTGCGCTGATCGCCGCTGCACCACAGAGTAAATGGTTGGCGGAGGATTCGCGTTCGCCAAGCCACTTGAGCAGGGCATTTCCGCCCATGGAAACGCCGACCGCGTAAAGCGGTCGTTCGGGATGCTGCTGCTTCAGCCGGTGAAGAATCCAGTCGATCTCCTCACTGTCTCCCGAATGATAGGCGCGCGGCAACCGGTTCGGTTCGCCGGAACAGCCACGGAAATGGACCACCACACCGCCCCAGCCGATGTCGTTCAGCCGATGCATCAGGGCGCGCGCATAGTGGCTGCCCGAACTGCCTTCCAGCCCATGAAACAAGGCGATCAACGGAACGATGGTGGGAACGATGGAGGGAACGGCGGGCGACGCGTTTGCATCACGCTGTACTGAACCGCTGGCATCGTTCCAGTCGAGGTCGATGAAGTCGCCGTCCGGAGTCTCCCATCGCTCACGGTGGTAGAGCGGCAGGGCAGGTTTGAGCAACAGCGGGTAGAGGGTCTGGAGGTGGCCGCCGGGGAGCCACTTCGG
Source organism: Candidatus Propionivibrio aalborgensis (assembly GCF_900089945.1). Lineage (GTDB taxonomy): Bacteria > Pseudomonadota > Gammaproteobacteria > Burkholderiales > Rhodocyclaceae > Propionivibrio > Propionivibrio aalborgensis. Next base: position 5,693 of record NZ_FLQY01000401.1, read on the forward strand.
TGCGGTGTAGTCGATCAATGCAGCGTCCGCACACCACCCTCGGGGGACTCGCTGTTGCTGTCGGTGGAATCCAGGGTGGTGGAATCCGCCGCGGCGGAGGCATGGCGCGAGAGCAGGCGCCAGCCATTGGCACCCCGTTGAAAGACGTTGGTCGAGAGCATCGGGCCGTGCGGTGTCGGCTCGTGGCCCAGGTAAAGCGTTTCAACGACGCTATGGACGGCGAGCAGTACGCCTTCCCAGCATACGTTGCGCTTGATGCGTACCGTAAGGTGCGGGTTGTTGGCGAGAATTCCTCGCCAGCTCTCACGTACGGCCAGGTGCCCCGTCAGGCATTGCCCGGTCGGGTGAATGCAGACGATTTCCTCGTCGTCGGCCCAGACGCTCATCAGTGCGTCGAGATCGGCGCGTCCGATGGCGTCATAGAACGCCTCTTCGGCTTCTTCGGCGCTGGTGAAAATGACGTTCATGGGTTTGCTCGCGTCAGGCAGGCGTCAAGCACGCGTTGCGGCTCAAGCTTGTTCAGGCAGTCGAGGTGCCCGAGGGGGCACTCGCGTTTGAAGCACGGGCTGCAATCCAGATTGAGGCTGATGATTTTCGCATGTGCCGTGAGCGGTGGCGTGAATCCCGGCGAGGACGAGCCATAGACGGCAATCAGCGGCCGACCCACTGCCGCGGCGACATGCATCAGGCCGGAGTCGTTGCAGACGACAAAGCTGGATGCGGCAATCAGATCAATGGCCTGCGTCAACGACGTGTTGCCGCAAAGGTTTCGTGGCGCGCTGGCGGGCGCAGCCAGGCGGACGATGTCGTCGCCAATGGCCTTGTCTTTCGGCGAACCAAGCAGCCAGACTGCGTAGCCGCGCTTGCCCAGTTCGCCGGCCAGCGTCGCGAAATGATTTGCCGGCCAGCGTTTGGCCGGGCCATATTCGGCGCCTGGGCAGAAAACAGCGACTCTTTCCGGGCGTTCGATACCGAGCGTGTCGAGCGTTTCCGCTTGCTGTCCGGCGCTTGAAACCAGGCGTGGTTGCGGCAAGGGGCGCACCAGCGCGGCGCCGGGTTCTACGGCCAGCTGAGCGAAGCGTTCGGCCATTTGCGGCAGGGCCGCCTCGTCAAGCACATGGCGGCGATTGATCAGGCCGTAGCGCGCTTCGCCCGTAAAGCCGATGCGTACAGGAATGCCGGCCAGGAAGGGAATCAGCGCCGACTTGAGCGAATTGGGCAGGATGTAGGCGCGCTGGTAGCCGGCCTTTCTCAGTCGCGAGGCCAGGTCGCGACGGGCCTTCAGTGAGAGCTGGCCATGAACGAACGGGCTGTCGATGATGGTGTTGATTTCCGGCATGCGTTCGAGTACCGGGGCGACCCAGCGTGGCGAAAGCGCGTCGAGCTGCAGGCCGGGATTGGCCTCGTGCAGCCGCATGAACAGCGCCTGCGCCATGACGGTGTCGCCAACCCAGGCAGGCGTTACAACCAGCGCACGGAGACTGTTCGAGGATCGTTGAGGAGGCTGGAGCGAGGTGTCGGGAGTCAATGACCCCATGCTGCCACTCCCCGCGCCTTGATCCTCACGAGTTCAATGACCCTTGGGCAACTCGCCCTTGAAGACATAGTGTGCGCTGCAGTAGGGGCAGACCACTTCGCCGCTCTGGACGATATCGAGAAAAACGCGTGGGTGGCGCGCCCACAGGGGTGCGTCCGGCATCGGGCAATGCAGGGGCAAGTCATGCGCGGTAATCGCGATTGCCGCGTCGGATTTTGATGAGCTGTTTTCGGCCATGGTGCAGAACCTTGGGATTTGAAATGAAATGTCCGGGTGACGCCTGGTGAGGCTAAACGTAAGTGAGCCAGTCTTCATGCGCCGGCACTTTGCCATTCACGCAGCCAAAGAAGAGGCTCTGAATCTGTGTCGTGATCGGTCCGCGATGGCCGGCGCCGATCTGTCGGTTGTCGAGCTCGCGGATCGGCGTGACTTCAGCCGCCGTGCCGGTGAAAAAAGCTTCTTCGGCACAGTAGACTTCATCGCGCGTGATGCGCTTTTCGACCACCTTGATACCCAGTTCGTCAGCCAGGGTGAGCACCGAGGCGCGCGTTATCCCTTCGAGACAGGAAGTGAGGTCCGGCGTGTATAGGATGCCGTTCTTGACGATGAACACGTTCTCGCCGGCGCCTTCGGCAACGTAGCCGTCGACGTCAAGTAGCAGCGCCTCGTCATAGCCGTCGTGCGCGACCTCCTGGTGCGCCAGGATCGAATTGGTGTAGGTGCCAACCGATTTCGAGCGGCACATGTTGATGTTCACATGGTGGCGGGTAAAGGACGAGGTCTTGACGCGGATGCCCTTCTCCATGCCTTCGTCGCCAAGATAGGCGCCCCAGGGCCAGGCGGCAATTGCGACGTGCGTGCTGATGGCCGTGGCGGCGATGCCCATGGCTTCGGACCCATAGAAAACGATCGGCCGGATGTAGCAGGATTCGAGCTTGTTGGCGCGCACGACTTCCTTTTGCGCTTCGATCAGCGTGGCCTTGTCGTACGGCATCTTCATCTGGAAGATGTAGGCCGAGTTGAACAGGCGGTCGGTGTGCTCGTTGAGGCGGAATATGGCGCAGCCCTTGTCGGCCTGGTAGGCGCGGATACCCTCAAAAACGCCCATGCCGTAATGCAGGGTATGAGTCAGGACGTGAGTGGTAGCCTCGCGCCACGGCACCAGTTTGCCATCGTGCCAGATGAATCCGTCGCGGTCCGCCATGGACATGTTTTTCTCCCCGTCTGCTGCTGATTTGGAAAGCGGAATTCTAGCCGATTTTGCCTCCCGGTTGGCGGTAAAATAGGCGCTTTGCATCGCTTCAAAGCACGCCATGATTTGGAAACCGCATGTCACCGTCGCCGCCGTGCTCGAACGCGACGGAAAATTTCTGCTTGTCGAGGAGGAAACCAACGAAGGGATCCGTTTCAACCAGCCGGCAGGACACCTTGAATGCAGGGAGTCGCTGATCGATGCGGTGATCCGCGAAACGCTCGAGGAAACGGCTTACAGTTTCATCCCGAGGTATCTGGTGGGCGTCTATAACTGGCGCAGCGAAGCCAAGGACATGACCTATCTGCGTTTTGCCTTCGGCGGCGAGGTCGCCGGGCACGATGCGCAGCGCGAACTGGATCAGGGAATTATCGCTGCGCACTGGCTGACACTCGACGAAATACGCGCACTCGAGTCGCGGCACCGCAGCCCGCTGGTGCTGCGCTGCATCGACGATTGGCGAGCAGGAAAGCGTTATCCGCTCGAGTTGATCGCGCACGTCGAATGAGGTTTTTATTCAGGTTTATACTCGCCGCCCTGCTGCTCTGTTCGCTGACTGCAGGGGCTGAGGAACGGGTTACCGTCTGCTTCAATTATGGATGTTTTACGCGAGCCGAGGTGATCTATGATGAGGGGCAGTTGCGCAACCTTGCCGCACTTCTGGCGGGCGCGCACGATGCGGCGCAGGAGCGCGAGGCAATCAGCGTAGCCATCGGCCGCATGCTCGGCTGGGCAGGCCAGCAGACTCCGATTTCTGCCGATCGTGGCGGCAACTATGCCGATGACGCCGTACACGGCAAGATGGATTGCATCGACCATTCAACGACAACAACGCGCCTGTTGCGGCTGATGGAGAAACGGGAATGGCTGCGTTACCACCGGGTGCTCGACCGTGTATTGCGGCGTCGCTTCCTGATCTTCGAGCACTATTCGGCGCAAATCGAAGAAATAGCGCCAATGGAGGCTGACGACGAGTCGGGGCGATACGTGGTCGATACCTGGTTTTTTGATAATGGTCATCCGGCAGTGGTCTTGCCGGTGGCGAAATGGCAAGCAGGAGAGACTCCGTATGTCGGTGAATGAGAATACAGGCAGGACGGTAGTCGTCGGCTTGTCCGGTGGCGTCGATTCCGCCGTGGCGGCGATGCTGCTGAAGGAGCAGGGCTGGCACGTGATCGGCCTGTTCATGAAGAACTGGGAGGACGACGATGACGACGAATACTGCTCGTCGCGCCAGGATCTGATCGACGTGATGAGTATTGCCGACCGGATCGGCATCGACGTTGACGTGGTGAACTTCGCCAGGGAGTACAAGGAGCGCGTTTTTGCCGAGTTTCTGAAGGAGTATCAGGCGGGCCGCACCCCCAATCCCGACGTGCTGTGCAACTCCGAGATCAAGTTTCGCGCTTTCCTGGATCATGCCATGCAGATGGGCGCTGAAAAGATTGCCACCGGCCACTACGCCGGCGTGCGCGAATTCGCCGGCCGGTTCCAGTTGCTCAAGGCCGAGGATGGCACCAAGGATCAGAGCTATTTCCTGCACCGCCTGAATCAGGCCCAGCTTTCGAAAACCCTGTTTCCGCTGGCGGATATCTACAAGCGCGATGTGCGAATGATGGCCGAAGCGGCGGGGCTGCACGTGGCGGAGAAGAAGGATTCGACGGGAATCTGTTTCATTGGCGAGCGGCCGTTCAAGGAATTCCTGATGCGCTATCTGCCGCCGAAGAAAGGCGAGATCCGTTGTCTCGACGATGATCGTGTTGTCGGTGAGCACGATGGACTGACCTATCACACGCTGGGCCAGCGCAAAGGCCTGCATATTGGCGGCACGAAAACCTACGCCAGGGACGGCGAGCACGATGCGTGGTTCGTCGCAAAAAAAGACATGGAAAAGAACATCTTGTATGTGGTGCAGGGGCACGACCATCCGGCGCTGCTGTGCGATGTATTGCGCGCGGAACAGCTTTCATGGATAGCCGGTGACGGGGTCGATGATCTGCCGCGAACGCATTGGGTATACTGCGCCAAAACACGCTATCGGCAGCCCGACGCACCCTGCGAAATCGAACACATCGACGCAAACGCGTGCGAGATACAGTTTGCGGAACCCCAGTGGGCGATGACGCCGGGGCAGTCGGTGGTGGTCTATGAGAGCCGTGTGTGTTTGGGCGGTGGCATCATCTGTTAGTCCGAGCTGTCGGCACTTTATTTGTAACCCTCTTCCGGAAGATTTGAACATGACCAATAAATTATTCATTCCGCCGTTGGCTGTTGCCGCAATCGCTTCATTGACACTCGGCGCCTGCGCGCCCAACGCATGGAACGCGCCTCTGGATGGCCCTTTGAGTAACGCGGTCAACAAAGTCGATAGCCAGTTGGCGAATTGCGCGCCGGGGGAAGGGCAGTCGGGGGCGGCCGACGCATTCATGACGCTGGCGCAGAATAAGTGCTGGGGCAAACACATCGGCAGCATGATGATCAGCAATAACATGTCCTCGTACGACAACAGCCCGTACTTCATGGATCTGACCGCGCGTTTTTATTGCGGAGCAGTTGATCAGGCCAGTTACGTCAATAGTCTGGAGTCCTTCCTCAATGCCAATGCCGACCAGGATGGCGTGGTCTGCATTATCGATCTGGCGGCCAAGGAAAACCCCCGCACGCCGCAGCAACGGCCAGGCAGTCTTTCTGCACCGCCGCAGTAAGCACAAACGCGTGACGCATCTTGCCGCGTGCCGATGCAATGACTGATCCGAGTCGGGCGCAGCCTGCCGAAAAGAATTGGCCGCTGCGCGCGGCGCTATGGAGCGTGGTGTTCGCCGCTGTTGGTTATCTGGCGTTGTCGCTGTGGGTGGGTTGGCGCGACGTATTGGCTGCGCTGGTTCAGGTCGGGCCATGGGTTTTGCTCGGCTTGCTGGCGCTTTCCCTGAGTAACTACCTGCTGCGCTTTGTGCGCTGGTCGCGCTATCTGGCGCTACTCGACGTGTCGCTGCCCTGGCGCAGCCATCTGCAGATTTATTTCTCGGGCTTTGCGTTGACTACGAGTCCGGGCAAATTGGGCGAGATGTTGCGCTCGGTTTTGCTCAAGCCGTATGGCGTCCCGTCGGCGTCCAGCCTCGCCGCCTTCTTTGCCGAGCGTGCGAGTGATCTGCTGTCCATTATCGTGCTCGCGGCGATCGGTCTGTGGGTTTACATTCCTGCGCGGCCCGTCGTCGGCCTGGCTTTGTTGGCGGTGTGTCTGGTCCTGGTGCTGGCGCAATGGACGGCAGGGATTGCGGCGGTGGATCGCTGGGCCATGCCGCGCCCGCAAAAGTGGGCGAAGCTGCTGGTCAGACTCTGCGAAATCGTTCTGCATTTTCGCCGCTGCTTTTCCCTCCCGGCCATGATCATGGGGCTGGTCATTGGCATTCTCGCGTGGTTTGCCGAGGGCTTTGGCTTCTGGTGGCTGCTTGCTGAAATCGGGTATCCCCTGCCGCTGACGACGGCGGTATTCATCTATGCTTTTGCCATGCTGGTCGGGGCGCTCTCGTTTCTGCCCGGCGGCCTGGGCAGCAGCGAAGCGGTGATGTTCGGGCTATTGGTGCTCAATGGTGTTCCTGAAGTGGCGGCGGTTACGGCAACCCTCATCTGCCGTCTGGCGACGCTGTGGTTTGCCGTGGCGCTCGGTGCCGCCTGCCTGGCGAGGCAGCGATAATGGCGCTGCAAGCGTGGGGGCAACTACCTGCCGCACCTGCTGCTGAAGAGCGGTGGTGGTCAGATCGTGACGCGGACTTGCCGAAAACTGATACCAGCCTGCTCGCCTACGGTAACGGGCGCAGTTATGGCGATGTCTGCCTCAACAGTGGGGCGACCCTGTTGCACACGCGCGGCATGGACCGCCTTATCGATTTTGATGAAACCAGCGGCACGCTGGTCTGTGAAGCCGGCATTCTGTTGTCCGATATTCTCGCCGTGTTCGTGCCGCGTGGCTGGTTTCTACCGGTGACGCCGGGGACGCGCTTTATTACGCTGGGCGGAGCCATTGCCAACGACGTGCATGGCAAGAATCATCATCGGGCAGGAAGTTTCGGATGCTACGTGCAACGTTTCGAACTGCTGCGTTCCGATGGCTCGCGTCGCGTTTGTTCGCCTGCGGAAAACGCCGACTACTTCGCCGCAACGATTGGCGGTTTGGGGCTGACGGGGCTGATCACCTGGGTCGCCATCTCGCTCAAGCGGATTGCGAGTCCGATGATCAGCGTCGAGAACACGCGCTTTGACGGGCTCGAAGATTTCTTTACGCTCAACGCGGCTGCCGAGGCGGCGCACGAATATACTGTGGCATGGATCGATTGTCTGGCGGCAAAGCCGCGCGGCATCTACATGGCGGGCGATCATGCCAAAGCGGGCGATCCTGGCGTCGAGTCCGGCAAGCCCTTGAGCGTTCCATTGACGCCACCTTTTTCGCTAATCAATGGTTTGTCGCTCCATGCGTTCAATCAAGCCTACTATCATCGTCCGCTTGCAGCTCGAACAAGCATGTCATACGCGCCATTCTTCTATCCGCTTGACGGCGTCCTGCACTGGAACCGGATCTACGGGAAGAAAGGGTTCTACCAGTATCAGTTCGTGTTGCCGCTGGCGGAGCGCGCGGCACTCGATGATGTCTTGCGCAGCATTGCATCCAGCGGGCAGGGATCCTTCCTTGCGGTGTTGAAAACGTTTGGCGCGCTGCCGAGTCCCGGTCTGTTGTCCTTCCCCATGCCGGGAGTGACCCTGGCGCTCGATTTCCCGAATCGGGGCGCGTCCACGCTGGCGTTGTTTGATCGTCTTGATGCCATTGTGAGCGCCGCCGGTGGACGGCTCTACGCCGCCAAGGATGCGCGCATGAGCGGCGAGTTTTTCCGGCGCAGCTATCCGCGAATTGACGAATTTCAACGTTTCGTCGATCCGCGGTTTTCATCCGACTTTGCACGGCGGGTTCTGTTGGCCGGTTCGGCTGTGACGTAGATTACGGAGAAGCATTATGCAGAGGATTCTGATCATCGGCTCCACCTCGGCCATCGCGGAAGCAACGGCGCGCCTGTGGGCTGCACGCGGGGATACGCTGTTTCTGGTCGGGCGAAAACCGGGTCGGCTGGACGTCATCGCTGCCGATCTGCGCGTGCGCGGCGCGGCTTCGGTAGGCTGCTACACGATGGATGCTTGCGATACTCCGGCGCACGCCGACATGCTCGAAGCGGCCGTGTCGGCCATGGGTGGGCTGGATGTCGCGCTCATCGCGCATGGCTCGTTGCCGGATCAAAAGGCATGTGAAGTTTCGGTCGATCAGACACTCAAGGAAATCGACACCAACGGCTTGTCCGTTATCGCGCTGGCGACGCTTCTGGGTGAAAAGTTTGCAGCGCAGGGCAGTGGAAGCCTGGCGGTGATCGGCTCGGTCGCCGGTGATCGCGGCCGGCAGAGCAATTATGTTTATGGCGCGGCCAAAGGCATGGTCAGTCTGTTCCTGCAAGGTTTGCGCAATCGGGTGGCGAAGCAGGGAATCCAGGTGTTGACGATCAAGCCGGGTTTCGTCGATACGCCGATGACAGCGGCGTTCAGCAAGGGCGCTCTTTGGGCAAAGCCGGACGACATCGCGCGCGGCATCGTGCGGGCAGTCGATCGAAAGTCAGACGAAGTCTATCTGCCCGGTTTCTGGTGGGTGATCATGACCATCATCCGGCATATTCCGGAGCGGATATTCAAGAAGCTGTCTTTGTAGCCTGTTTCTTGGTGTTGGATAGGGGAGGTTGTAGTGCGGGTTTCCGGGCAATCTGTTCCATATTTTTCGCGCTGTGTTCTGGCCGGTTTGCTGGCGATCGCCTCCACTTCGGCTCATGCTGAACAGGTGGTTTGCCATTACACCTACGGTGGGGAGACGAAACGGCTTGTCGCCGATCCGGCGTCATCACCCTATGCAATCAAAGGTATTCAGATTGGCTCGTACTTTCGTTTCCGGGTCGTGTTCACGGACAAACCGGCGGATATTGCGTCGATAAGTATCTATACCTATGCCGACCTTGACGAGGGGCCCGTGCTGATCCATCAGGCGATTTATCCTTATCCGCCGACCAGAAGCAGCGATTCACGCTATGGCTTTAGTGGCTTGCATTTCGTGTATGAACCGGTGCGCGATGGCGAACTGCAATACTGGTGTGCGATGACGAATCCGGAATCCTCGGCCCCGGCAGGACGGCCTGCCGCGAGTACGGTGCGATGAAGCCGATCCATTCGATCTTTGTACTGTTGGCGCTGTTTTTCAATACCGGCGTGCAGGCCGACCCGGTGCGCCTGATATTCGTCGGTGATGTCATGCTCGACGACGGGCCAGGGCGGGTAATCGCCTCCGGGCGCGACCCCCTGGTTTTTTTCGATGCGCAGCTACGCGACGCCGATTTCACCATCGGCAATCTGGAATGCCCGATCGCCACTGTCGGCAAACCGCTCGACAGCAAGATTGTTTCCTTTCGCGCCGATCCCCGCGTCGTGCCATTGCTGAAGGGGCGTTTTGACGCCCTGGCGGTCGCCAACAATCACTCGGGCGACTACGGCAAGGAGGCATTCCTTGAAACGATCGGACATCTCGACCGCGCCGACATCGCCTATTTTGGCGGCGGTCGTGATCTGGCCGGTGCGCATGCACCGCTCTGGATCGAGCGCCAGGGGTTGCGTATTGCCGTACTCGGCTACAACGAATTCAAGCCGCGCTCCTTTGAGGCCGGTCCCGATCTGCCGGGAATTGCCTGGAGCGAAGATAGCCAGGTGATCGGCGACATCCGTGCCGCGCGTGTTGCAGGTGCCGATCTGGTGATCCCGTTCATGCACTGGGGCTGGGAGCGCGAGCCCAACCCGAGCGAACGGCAAAGGCAACTGGCGCACAGCATGATCGATGCCGGTGCCGATGTGGTCGTTGGCGGTCATCCGCATGTCACACAGGGGGCCGAATATTACCGCGGCAAACTGATCGTCTACAGCCTTGGCAATTTTGTCTTTGATGGGTTCGAGTTACCAGCCGCGAAACGCGGCTGGTTGCTGCGCCTGACGCTCGATCGCCAAGGGCTGGTCGAATGGGAGACGCTGGCCGCACAGATGGACGAGGAAGGCACGCCGCACCCGGTGCCAGGAGCGCTGACGCCTTGCGGGACGCTTGATCGGGGAACAGAAGCCGATCGTGTTCAGGCGTGCGCCAACCCATGAAGTATTTTCTTATCGTCAGGGCGGGTAGCCCGCTACGGTGGGCTTGATAGTGGTATAACCGCGAGCATAGAACGCACGCTCATAAACAGGAGGGGTCATGCAAATAAATCGCGTCATCGCCAAAGGGCTGTTTCTGGTCTGCACTGTCTTGTTGGCCTCCGGCCCGACAAGCGCGCAGCAGGTCACCGGCACGCTGGGTTCGCCCAGCGCCACTACCACCATCAGCGGCAAACAGCTTCCGCCCCCCGATCCGAAGTTCGGCGGGGTGATCAAAGAGAAGGCCTCGGAGTCGACGCCTTGGTGGCCGCCACGCGTCGTGCCGCCGAAAGGCGCACCGAACGTCCTGCTGATCATGACCGACGACGACGGCTTCGGAGCGCCGTCGACCTTTGGCGGCGTCATCCCGACCCCGGCGCTGGACCGCATCGCGAAGAGCGGGCTGCGCTACACCAACTTCCACTCCACTTCGCTGTGTTCGCCGACACGCGCCGCGCTGATTACCGGGCGCAACCATCACTCGGTGGGTTCCGGCGTGGTCGGTGAGATCGCCACCGGGTATCCCGGCTACGACTCGATCATCCCGATCGAGAAAGGCACCATCGGCACCATCCTGAAGCACAACGGCTACGCTACTTCATGGTTCGGCAAGAACCACAACACGCCTTTCTTTGCCAACAGCCAGGCCGGGCCTTTCGAGCAATGGCCGAACGGCATGGGCTTCGAGTACTTCTTTGGCTTCGTCGGTGGCGACGCCAGCCAGTGGGAGCCGAATCTGTTCCGCAATACCACGCCGATCTACCCCTTCGAGGGCAATCCGGGCTGGAACCTGACGACGGCGATGGCCGACGAGGCGATCCAGTACATGAAGCAGCTCAAGGAGCTGGCGCCCAAGAAGCCGTTCTTCGTCTACTACGTGCCCGGTGGCACGCACGCACCGCACCACCCGACGAAGGAATGGATCGACAAGATCAGTGCCATGCATTTGTTCGACGACGGCTGGGAAAAGCTGCGCGACACCATCTTCGCCAACCAGAAGAAGCTCGGCATCATGCCCGAGAACGCGCAACTGACCCCATGGCCGGACGGACAGGACGTCTATGGAGGCGCCAAGCTGCCAAGGTGGGATACGCTCGATTTCGAACAGAAAAAGCTGTTCATCAAGCAGGCGGACGTCTATGGCGCCTACCAGGCCTACACCGATCATGAGATCGGCCGCGTCATCCAGGCGGTCGAGGACATGGGCGAACTCGACAACACCTTGATCATCTATATCAGTGGCGACAACGGTGCCAGTGCCGAAGGCATGGTCAACGGCACGCCGAACGAATTCACCACCTTCAATGGCATCGAGGTGCCAATCAAGGACCAATTCCTCTGGTACGAGTTCTGGGGCTCCGAGCGGACCTTTCCGCACTATTCGGCAGGCTGGGCCTGGGCTTTCGGCACGCCGTTCAAGTGGATGAAACAGGTGCCGTCGCACTTTGGCGGCACGGCGCAGGGGATGGCCATCTCATGGCCCGGCCACATCAATGACGCGGGCGGCGTCCGTCGGCAGTTCCACCACGTGATCGATATCGTTCCGACCATTCTCGAAGCAACCGGAATTCCGGCGCCTGACACGATCAACGGCATCAAGCAGTTGCCGATCGAAGGCACGAGCATGGCCTATACCTGGGACAAGGCAAACGCCAACGCGCCGACCCGGCACACTACACAATACTTCGAGATGCTCGGCAACCGCGCCATCTATCATGATGGCTGGGTAGCGGCCACAACGCCGGCCACGCGCCCGTGGGAGCTGAGCAGCGCGAAACCGCCGGATGTGATAACCGGCTACAAGTGGGAGCTGTACAACGTCGTGGAGGATCCGACGCAGAACAACGACCTGGCGGCCAAGATGCCGGAGAAGCTCAAGCAGATGCAGAACATCTTCTACGTGCAGGCGGCGAAGTACAACGTGCTACCGCTCGACAACACGACGCTCGCGCGCTGGAATACGCCGCGTCCTAGCCTGAAGGCAGGCCGCACGGAATTCACTTATTCGGGCACCTTGTCCAGCGTGCCGGCCAGCACTGCGCCCAACATTCTTAACAAATCGTACACGATCACCGCCGAGGTCACGATTCCAGAAGGCGGCGCGGAAGGCATGATCGTCACCCAAGGCGGGCGTTTCGGCGGATACGGGCTGTTTCTGAGCAAGGGCGAGCTGGGAATCGGTCGCGGCAAGGTGGTGTTCCTCTACAACCTGCTCGACCTCAAGCGCACGACCTGGGAAGGGCCGGAGCTGGCTGCCGGCAAGCACACCATCGTCTTCGACTTCAAGTCGGATGGCCCCGGCCTGGCCAAGGGCGGAACAGGGGTGCTCACGGTGGACGGCAAAGAGGTGGCCAGGAATTCCATGGAACACACGACTCCGATAACATTCCCGGAGGACGAAACCTTCGATGTCGGCATTGACACGCGCACGCCGCTGGCGCTGATCGAGTATCGCTACGACTCGCCGTTCAAGTTCACCGGAACGATCAACAAGCTGACCGTCAAGCTTGAGCCTTTCGAGCCGGAGCAGGGCGCGAAGGCGGGCGCTACAAGCAGTCCAGGGCCGGGGTCGGCCGCACGGCGGTAGAGCGGGGTCCGCGCCATGAAATCGGCGCTGATTTTCGCCGCCGTGGCAGAAATCGCGACAGGCTTGGCCTTGCTGATCGTCCCGCTACTCGTGGGGCGCTTGTTGTTGGGTGACGAACTGACCGGCGTGGCCCTGCCCGTCGCACGCGTGGCCGGCATCGCCCTGATTGCCCTTGGGGTCGCCTGCTGGCCGGGCCCGCCGCGGGTCGGCATGTTGCTCTACGGCGCGGTCGTTACGCTGTATCTCGCCTATCTCGGTTTGACGGGTAGTGCGACCGGCATCGTGCTTTGGCCGGCCGTCATCCTGCACGCTGTCCTGACGGGGCTCTTGATTCGGCAACCGGCACAAGACAAGTCGAGAAGAGCATAGAGTAAGTATTGCAATCGGGTCCGGTTGAGTTCGTTTGCTGAATAGTAGTCGCAGCGCAGTGGTTGATTCACAATCCTATCCGTCGGACCCACTCAACAAGGAGGAAATATCATGGCAAGCAAGAAAATCCTGATGCTGACCGGTGACTACACCGAGGACTACGAGACGATGGTGCCGTTTCAGGCGCTGCTGATGGTCGGGCACACGGTACATGCGGTCTGTCCGGGGAAGAATGCCGGAGCAACCGTGCGTACGGCAGTGCACGACTTTGAGGGCGACCAGACCTACAGCGAAAAGCCCGGACACAATTTCACGCTCAACGCTTCGTTCGATTCGGTGACGGCCGAGGACTATGATGCGCTGGTGATTCCCGGCGGAAGAGCACCGGAATATCTGCGCCTCAATCCGAAAGTGATCGCCATGGTGCAGCACTTTGCCAACGCGAAAAAGCCGATCGCCGCCATCTGTCACGGCGCACAACTTCTTGCGGCGGCAGGCGTACTTGGCGGCCGTTCATGCAGTGCCTATCCCGCCTGTGCTCCGGAGGTAACGGCTGCCGGGGGTACTTATGCCGAGATTCCCGTTGATCAGGCGCATGTCGATGGCAATCTGGTGACGGCGCCTGCCTGGCCGGCGCACCCTGACTGGCTGGCGAAATTTCTGACGGTGCTCGGCACGCGCATCGAGCCCTGAAATCAAGCCGCTGACGCGGGGCGCCAGTCACGCATGAAAAAGGGCACTTCTTCTGAAGCGCCCTTTTTTCATTTCCAGGCTCGCATTGACAACCTTGAGGAGAAGTTTCAAACGGCGTAGTCTCTTGTCCTACTGTTGTTTTTTCGATGTATTCATAGCCCCCGTGTTACTTGTACGGGGCCTTTAATCCTTACAATCTAAGTAGACAGATGGCCGACGACGAAAACATTGCAGCGGGACTAAGTCAGATATTTAATCACCGCGAGTCCTTTATCGTCATCGCGCTTACGGGGCGAACTGGAAGTGGGTGTAGTAAGGTCGCCGAAATTCTGGCTTCTCCTTCGTTTGAGAATATTGACTTCCCAGGGCTAGCTACCCAAATAACCCACGAGACTCGTAAAGATCGAATAATTTTGAATTGGCTGCGAGAGCACTGGCATCCATTTCAGACAATTCAGGTTGGTCATATGATCTTACTGCATGCGATGTCAAGGCCACTAG
>NZ_FLQY01000402.1 GCF_900089945.1 Candidatus Propionivibrio aalborgensis
CTTGCCCATGCCGATGGCCAGCGAAGATTTGGCGATTATCGATTGCGCGAACTTGTCGACTTCAGCGTCGAGCGCGTCGACGGGCACGACACGGTTGATCAACCCTTGTTGCAGCGCAGTCGGCGCGTCGATGAAGTCGCCGGTCAGCAGCATTTCCAGCGCCAGCTTGCGGCCGAGTGCCGTGGCGATGCCCTTCCTGATGCGTCTCGGTGTTCATTTTCTGGCCTCCTGCAAAATTACCGGATCTACCCGTCAAGCCTTAGCAGTTTCCATTTAAAGCTGCAGTAAATCAATCGCCCGTTTTGTCCGTTTCCTTTGAGCGCGACTTGGGCGCTGGCTCGGCTTGCTTTGACTCCACAAGGCGCTGGGGCGTTTCGTCGCAACGCCCCGGAGCGACTGCCTTCCCTGTGATCAACGGCTGCAACGCTGGCTGCAGTTCCTTGAGAATCTTTACCGGCAATGACGAAGTGAAGTCATAGTTGGCCGCCTTGGCACCAGGCACGAAGGCGGTCACGACGCCGTAGAAACGCTCGCCGATGTAGAAGGCGAAAGTCGCTGCACGGTTCATCACGCGCGAACTGATGACTGTGCCGTCCGCACCGACAACCTGGTAGCGGTGGTCGCCGGTCCCCGTTTTGCCCCCCACCGGAATCGGCTTGTCGTCATCATCCAGGTAGGCGCCCTTCGCGCGCCGGGCGGTGCCGCTATCGACCACGCGCAACAAGGCACGTCGCGCCACCTGCGCAATTTCGGCCGGCAGTACACGTGCTCCCGGTTCGTATCGACGCTCGAGCCGGGTTTCGAACGGCGTCTCGGCGGCCAAGCGGATCTGATCGATGCGCACGGTTGGGCGCCGTATGCCATCGTTGACCACGACACCCATCAATTCGGCGAGTGCTGCCGGGCGATCGGCCGAACTGCCGATCGAGGTCGCCAATGACGGAACCAGATGCTCAAAGGGATAACCCAGCCGGCGCCACTCGGCAGCAATGCTTTCGAACGCGGTAACCTCGACGATGATATCGATCCGCACCTGCTGGGCATGCTTGAAGCGGCTGGCGAACAACCAGCGCGAGGCCTCGCGGCGCTCGTCGACGCTATCGGCAACGACATCGTGCAGGCTGGCGTTCGGGTACCTGTGCAGGTGGCGAACCAGCCAGAGTTCAAGCGGGTGTATGCGCGCCAGGTAACCCTGGTCGGACAGATCATAGTTGCGCGTCGCATGATTGTCGTAGAGTCGGCGCAGGCCGGCGTCGGTGCCCGCCCGGCTTCCCAGGCGTTGGCGCATGAAGGCCAGAAAAGTGTCAAAGTCGCTTTCCGGTTGCACGCCCAGGAAAACCGCCGCCAGCGTTGACTGGCGCGCGGGTACGGAATCGGCCAGCACGTCGAGGCGTTCCCCTGGTGCCACATCGCGGTACTTGTGCCAGAAGGTACGCAGGAAGCCAATGCCTTCGCGTTCGGCAAAACGATTGAGGAAATCCTGCCGCGCTTCCTTGCCGCCGTTTTCGTCGCTCTCGCGCAACGCGCGTGCCGGCGCATCCACCGCCTCGTAGGCGTAATAGTGCACGATATCGCGCATGATCCGGATGAAAGCCAAATTCACCGACTGTTCCAGTGCCTCGGCCACACTCGGATTCTTGTCGTCCTCTTCGTGCTTGAAGTTGGAAAAGCGGTGCACGCCGCCACCGGTAAAAAAGGTCTCACTCGGGCTGGCCGAGTAACGCCGTTCCATAGCCGCTTCGAGCATCGGTGTCAGGCTGCGGTCCTTGCTGCCGCGCAGATAGGAGATGGCCCAGACGCTCAGCCGGTCGCTGGGCTTGGTGGCGACGCCGTCCAGGCCTTCCGTGTCCAGTTCGGCGTACCGCTGGTGCAGGTCGGCAATGACGTTCAGGTATGAGATCAGCGTGCGGAACTTGGCGCTCGAGCCCAGGTCGAGCTTGGTGCCGGCGTTGATATCGAGCGGCTGATTCAGATTGTCCGCCTGTACGCGCAGGACATTGCCGAGAGGCGCCTTTTCGTAAAGGGTGAAGCTGTAATTGACGCCGGCCGGATCGCCGCGGTCGAGCATGCGATGTGCCTTGAAACCGGCGCAGCGCAGATAATCCGTTTCGGCGAGGCGACCGAGGAACGAGGTGACCCCAGACTGTGCTTCCGCATCCAGCGTGGTACGCGCTTCCAGATCGAAACGGTCCAGAGCATATAAATCCTCGACTCCGAGCAACTCGCCCAGTGTGCCGCGAACATCGTTGACGGCCTTGCGTTCGACGAAAGACACCGCTTCGCCTGAACTCACTCGCCGCGCCGGCGCCAACCGGGTGTGCAGCGCCGCGTCGCGCAAGGCTTCCGGAATGCCACCGTCGTTGCTGAGCAGGCGCAGGTAGCTGTCGGTCAGACTGTCGAGACGTTGCGTCGAATTGAGCAGGAGACCGGATGGACGGCGCTGCGCGACGATCAGCGACAGCGCTTCCCTGAAAACCTCGGCTCGAGCAGCCGGATCGGAATTCGGGTCGGACAGCAAACGGTTGGCCGTTTCGAAGTCGCGGCCATACCACGCCCATAGGCCATCGCCCAGGCCGATGACCTCACCGTAGCCGGCAACTCCGGCAAGCGGCACCGAGTTGAGATAGTCCAGAACGATGCGTTTTCGGGCAGCCAATGTTTCCTCGCCACCCTGATAGGCGCGCAACGAGGCGGAAACCATCTGTCGCAACTTGTCATCGGCATCGCGTGTGCGGCCACCGGGCGAATGCCTGAATTTCTCGATCTGGGTTGCCAGTGTGCTGCCGCCGGCTCGCCCTCCTTCGAGGTCGAGGGCGCGCATGGTCTGGCCCAGTGCCGCACGGCTCAAGCGCCCCCAATCTACTGCCGGGTTACGCCGGGAGTGTTCAGGGTCGAGCAAATCGCGATTTTCGACATAGAGCAAAGCGTCAACGAGCACCGGCGGGATAGCCTCGAACGAGGCGTACTGCCGTTCCGGATAGCGGCTGTCATAGATCGGTTTTCCGTTGCGATCGAGCAGAGTCAGTCCTGCCTGCGTCTTTTCGCGGTAGATCGGGTAATAGCCCCGGCCGGTGATACTGCGAAATTCGTCGGATTGCCGCGCCTGGGCTTTGACGTCATAGCCGGCTGCAACAAGACGCGGCACGATCTCCTTCATCTGGGTGTATCCGAGACGGGCGCTGTAAGGACCGGACGTTGGCAGCCAGAGGTCCGAGTCGGGTCCGTCCTGCACCTGCCAATCGATGCCGCGCGCAAATTCGGAGAAGTAATGCGCCTGGAGGAAAGAATCACGGGCTTCGAGCCAGACTGCCGTCCCGATCGCCAGAGCGGACACCAAGGCGGTCGCAGTCCAGAAGATGACTCGGCGTTTCCGTTTTTTCCTGATTGTCGTGCTGGTGAGGAAGCTTTCGCCTTCCATTGTTTCTTTCATCCGATTACAAGCATCACTCAAAAACACTGTGCCACCGAATTGGCCGATCCGCAGTGGCCAATCGAATACCGCCACTATTATCGCCGAATGCCGGTCGGCCTGACGTCCGATATTGCTGCAATTGTTGCCAAGTTGGAAAATTTTTCGATGGGTTCTGACTCACGCTTTTTGCTTTGTTGCTTTTCGTCCCCAGCGACGCTTTCTTTCCTGTCGCAGCATGCCTTGCGCGGTCTTGTCGAGGTCGACGCGATGAATCGTTTCGAGTTTGCGTAGACGTTCGGTCAGTTCGTTGAAGCCGGGAGGAAACGTATTGCACTTCTGGGCAAAAACGATTTTGTTGTCGCCGTCCTCGGCGTTGACGACGACACACTTTTCGTCGAAGGCACTGCGGATTCGGCCGACATAGCAACCGCAAGCGCTGTCGTTGGCGCACAGGTTGACCACCAGAACACCGCCGGCATTCAGCTTGGCGTAACAGTCGCCGTAAAAGGCGGGGCTGCACAGACTGGGGGGCTGTCCTTCGCTATCAAAGCCGTCGATCAGCAACACGTCAGCCAACCCGGCATCGCTTCGCAGGTACTCTGCGCCATCGCCGCAGAGTACGCTGAAGCGGGGGCCGTCCGGCGGGATTCTAAATTCGTCGCGCAGGGCGATGATCTCTTCGGAAAGCTCTACGGCAATGAATTCGCTGTCGGGCAACATGCGCCGGCAATACTTGGCCAGCGACCCGCCGCCGAGGCCGATCATCACGATGCGCTTCGGTTTGGGCTGCAGCAGCAGAAAACCCATCATCGTGCGCGTGTAATCGAGTACCAGCCGGTCGGGGTCTACCTTGAGCATACGGCTCTGGATGGTCGGAAAATTAAAGTGCAGCGACAGCTCGCCGTTGGCTTCGTGGAGCAGCGTGCTCTCAGTGTCGGCTGTGGGCGTGTCTCGATCGGGCATGACGCATTATCCTGGATGTCGGAACACGCGTCACAGGGCTGTCAAAATTTCCTTCGCCGCATTGCAGGACGGGCTGCGTTGCGCAACGAGCCGCACGCGCTGTTGTTCTTGACAAGCGTTCGATCATCAACCATACCAACAAAATGGGAAGCTGATGAACATGCTGCTAAAACGCCTTGCTGGACACTGGCCAGCTCGCGACGCTGCCGGAAGGCGCTTGCTGGGCGGGGTTCTTTGCACGTTTCTGCCGCTGCTGGCCCTTCTCACGCTCCTGACCCTATCGTTTGGAATGGCACGAGCGGTGGCTGGTAACCCGGCGCTTGTTCTCACCGTTCAGGACGCGATCGGCCCGGCCAGTGCTGACTACATCGTGCGCGGCTTGCAGCGGGCGCAACAAGAAGGCGCGCCGCTGGTCGTATTGCGGATCGATACCCCCGGCGGGCTGGACATCGCCATGCGCCAGATCATCCAGGCCATTCTGGCGTCGCCGGTGCCGGTTGTAACCTACGTCAGCCCGCAGGGAGCGCGGGCGGCTAGCGCCGGCACCTACATCCTTTACGCCAGCCACATTGCGGCGATGGCGCCGGCAACCACGCTCGGCGCGGCCACCCCGGTATCGATCGGCCTGCCCGGCGCACCGTCACGCCCGGAAACTCCGGAAACGGAGCCGTCCACGCCGGCTGACACGGCCAAAGCCAAGACGCAAGCCAAGCCAGAAAACGTTCCGGCCACCATTCCCGCTTCGGGCGACACGATGAAGACCAAGCAGGTGAACGACGCTGCCGCGTTTATCCGTGGGCTGGCGCAGCTTCACGGACGAAACGCCGAATGGGCCGAACGCGCTGTTCGCGAGGCGGTCACCCTGACCGCTTCCGAGGCTCTGAGTGAGCGGGTTATTGATGTCGTCTCGCCCGATATTCCCGACTTGCTGGCCCAAATCGACGGCCGGACCGTGCACATGCAGGCAGGAAGTTTGAAGCTGGCCACGCGCGGCCTGACGACACAGCAGTTGCTGCCCGACGCGCGCCATCGACTGCTGTCGGTAATCGCCAAACCGAGCTTCGCGATCATCCTGATGATGATTGGTATCTACGGGCTGATTTTCGAGTTTTCGTCGCCGGGATTCGGCGTTCCCGGCACGGTGGGCGCGATCTGTCTGCTGCTCGCGTTGTTTGCGCTGCAAATGCTGCCGGTAAACTACGCCGGTCTGGGATTGATCGTGCTGGGTTTCGGATTGCTGGCTGCCGAACTGCTGACGCCAACCTTTGGCATCCTGGGTGTCGGCGGAGTCGTTGCTTTCATTGCCGGCGGCCTGCTGCTTTTCGATCGCGACGTGCCCGGCCTCGGCGTACCGCTGCCGCTGCTTTTCGGCCTGGCAGCCAGCTCCGCAGCGGTCGTATTGCTCGGCGGCGGCATGGCCCTGCGCGCGCGCCACGCGCCGGTGGTCAGTGGTTCGGAAGAATTGATCGGAGCCACTGGTGAAGTCCAGGCCGTTGAAGACGGCAAAGCGTGGGCACTGATCCATGGAGAACGCTGGCAGGTGCGTTCCGCGAGTCCGTTGGCGCTGGGTCAGCGTGTGCGCGTACACACCCTGCACGGCCTCACGCTTGAGGTTTCCCCTATCGACGATATCCCGCCATCACAAGGAGAGCTGCGATGATCTTTGACCTCAACCTGGGCCTGGGCAGCATCCTGCTGCCTTTGTTGCTGATCCTGCTGTTCAGTTCGCTACGCATCCTCCGCGAGTACCAGCGTGGCGTCGTCTTTCAACTCGGCCGCTTCTGGAAGGTCAAGGGTCCCGGACTGGTGATTGTTGTACCCGGCATTCAGCAAATGGTGCGCGTCGACTTGCG
Organism: Candidatus Propionivibrio aalborgensis; assembly: GCF_900089945.1. Taxonomy (GTDB): domain Bacteria; phylum Pseudomonadota; class Gammaproteobacteria; order Burkholderiales; family Rhodocyclaceae; genus Propionivibrio; species Propionivibrio aalborgensis. The sequence goes on from NZ_FLQY01000402.1 coordinate 6,229, forward strand.
CGTGGTGACGATGGACGTCGCACCTCAGGACGTAATCTCGCGCGACAACGTGTCAGTCAAGGTCAATGCCGTAGTCTTCTTCCGCGTTGTCGACCCGCAGAAGGCAATCATCCAGGTCGAGGACTTCCTGATGGCCACCTCGCAGCTTGCACAGACGACGCTGCGCGTCGTTCTTGGCAAGCACGAACTCGACGAAATGCTCGCCGAACGCGAGCGGCTGAACCTCGATGTACAGAAGATCCTCGACGCGCAGACCGATTCATGGGGAATCAAGGTCACCAATGTCGAGATCAAGCACATCGATCTCAACGAGACGATGATCCGTGCCATCGCCCGCCAGGCCGAGGCCGAGCGCGAGCGGCGCGCCAAGGTGATTCATGCCGAAGGTGAAAAGCAGGCCGCTTCGGCTTTGCTCGAAGCGGCCACGACGCTGGCGCAGCGCCCGGAGGCGATGCAATTGCGCTACCTGCAAACGATGACTCAAGTCGCCGGCGACCGGGCGACGACGGTCGTCCTGCCCTTGCCGCTTGACCTGCTCGCCGCCCTGAAGCCCAAGGAAAAGTAGGTGAGCGTGATGACGCGCCGTGCGGACCGCCGCGACAGCAATCACATCGTGCGCCGCAGGCACCGCCGATAATGTGCCGGCGCCATCCCCGTCCAGTTCACAAACGCGCGGTAAAAGGCTGATGGATCGGCGAAGCCGAGATCAGCGGCAATACGTGCAAGCGGTTGTTGCGTTTTGTTCAACCTGTCGATCGCCAGGTCGCGGCGCAGGGCATCCTTGACCCCCTGAAAACTCGACCCTTCGTCTTCGAGCCGTCGGTGCAAGGTACGTGGCGACAGATGCAATTCCCGGGCGACTTCGGCGAGCGGCTTGGCTTCCGGCAAGGCGTTGCGCAGGCAGTTGTGAACGCGCAGCACCATCTCGCGATCGCGGCGGTAGAGCAGCGTCAACTTGCCAGGTGCGCCGACAAGAAATAATTTCAATGCCGCCTCATCGCGGCGAATCTGCAGGTCGAGAAGGTTGGCGGCAAAGGTGGCGATCAGCGCTCCACCGGCAGCGTCATCGGCAAATTTCGAGGTTGCCGTGTAGATCAGCGCATAGTCGTCGGCGTGTGCTGGGCGCGGATAAGGGAAGGTGGCCGCGTCGAGCACGATGCGGATGCCCACCAGCCAGGAACTCAGGCCATGCAGCAAACGCAACAGCCATTCGAATGCGAAAACGCGTCCGATGTTGAGCGGGCGGGTTTCGACGATGCGGAGCCGCGCTTCGCCGCGATCGCGCTCAAGCGATACGGCAAGATCGGGGAGCACCAGGCGCAGGAAGCGCGAACTGCGTTCCAGCGCATCGGCCAGCGTCGGCGCCGTGATGACGCTGCGACAGAGAAATTCGTAGCTGCCGCAGCGCATCGGCGTGGCAAACAATCCGAACGCTTCGTCGTCTAGCTGGCGGTTGAGTAAGGTGTAGAGCGCTGCGTAGCGGTCGACCGGCACGCGCGCCGCCGGGTCTTCGATTACTGTTGCCGCGATGCCAGCGGCTTCCAGCAATGGCACAGGATCGATACCTTGGTGACACAGGCCCGACAGCATGCCCCGCACAAAGCCGATGGCCACCGTCGCCCGCGGAGAATGGACGCTGGGTGAGGCGCCGCTCAGGGCGCCGGTCAGAAGGCCGCCAGCGCGGGTGGCTTCGCGCCGCGCGCTCGACGCCAGCTTGGCAGATTTATCAGGATCGGTCATTTGAGGCTCATAAAACCGTGTATTTGCAGGATATTCTACTTTGGCAATAATTACATGGTTGACGGCATCACGGGCAATGGCTTTATTGACGCCGGCTTTCTATGATGAGTACACCTGCATTTATTTTGATTCTCGTGGAGCCAGCCCCTGATGACCGACCTTTCCGTTGCCAAGATCCTCGTCCCCTACAAGCCCAAACATAAGGTGCGTTTCGTCAGTGCTGCCGCACTCTTTGACGGGCACGACGCGTCGATCAACATCATGCGCCGCATCCTGCAGGCGACCGGTGCGGAAGTGATCCACCTGGGGCATAACCGCTCGGTGCAGGAGATCGTCAACGCGGCGCTGCAGGAAGACGTTCAGGGCATCGCCATCACCTCGTACCAGGGTGGGCATCTCGAATTCTTCAAATATATGATCGACCTGCTGCGGGCCGGTGGCGGTGAGAACATCAAGGTTTTCGGCGGCGGTGGCGGCGTCATCGTACCCGCCGAGATCAAGGAACTGCACGACTACGGCGTGACCCGCCTATACGCGCCGGGAGACGGCCAGTCAATGGGCCTGCAGGGGATGATCAACGACCTCGTGGCGCAGTCCGACACCGACCTCACGACGCTGGCACCGCAAAATCCGGAGGCGGTACTGGGCGCGTTGAAGAGCGGCGACCGCCGCAGTCTGGCGCGCATCATCACGGCGCTGGAGAACGGCGCCTATGACGAATCGCTGCGCCGGCAAATCATCAAGGATGCGGCGGGACTCAAAATTCCGACGCTCGGCATTACGGGCACCGGCGGTGCCGGTAAGTCCTCGCTGACCGACGAACTGGTGCGCCGCTTCCGACTCGACCAGGACGACAGCATCAAGCTGGCCATCGTCTCGATCGATCCCTCGCGCAAGCGGACCGGCGGCGCGCTGCTGGGCGACCGCATCCGCATGAACGCCATTGAGCATCCGAACATCTACATGCGCTCGCTGGCCACGCGCGACACCGGATCCGAAATCTCGTCAGCGCTGCCCGAGGTGATTGCCGCGTGCAAGCTGGCAGGCTTCGATTTCGTCATCGTCGAGACCTCCGGCATCGGCCAAGGCAACGCCGCCATCGTTCCGCTGGTTGACGTCTCGCTCTATGTCATGACGCCGGAATTTGGAGCCGCCTCGCAACTGGAAAAGATCGACATGCTCGACTTCGCCGATTTCGTGGTAATCAACAAGTTCGACCGCAAGGGCGCCGACGATGCGCTGCGCGACGTGCGCAAGCAGTACCAGCGCAATCACGAAGCCTTCGGCACCGCTGTCGCGGAAATGCCGGTTTTTGGCACCATGGCCGCCCGCTTCAATGACGATGGCGTTACGGCGCTGTATCAGGCGCTGCTGCCGAAACTGCAGTCCTTCGGCCTGAAAGCAAAGCCAGGCAAGCTGCCCGTTGTTTCGGTCCGCCATTCGTCGGACCAGCACGCCATCGTCCCGGCGCAGCGCACGCGCTATCTGGCCGAGGTCGCCGAAGCGGTGCGCGACTATCACGTCCATACGGCGCAGCAGGCGACCATTGCCCGCGAGCGGCAATCGCTGAAAACGTCCAAGACGCTGTTCGAAGGCTGCGGCAAGGCGGCCGCAGATTTTGATGAACTGATTGCCTTGAAGGACGGCCAGCTCGATCCGCGGGCGAAGAAGCTGCTTGAAATGTGGCCGAAAACCGTCGAACTCTACGCGCAGGACGAATACGTGGTGAAGATCCGCCACAAGGAAATCCGAACCAAGCTGACCAACGCCTCGCTTTCCGGCTCGCGAATCCGCAAGGTGTCGCTGCCGACCTATGCAGACGAAGGCGAAGTGCTGCGCTTCCTGATGAAGGAGAACATCCCCGGCTCGTTCCCTTTCACCGCCGGCGTCTTCGCCTTCAAGCGCGAGAACGAAGACCCGACGCGCATGTTTGCCGGCGAGGGCGACGCTTTCCGTACCAATCGTCGCTTCAAGCGGGTTTCAGAGGGTATGCCGGCCAAACGGCTGTCGACGGCCTTCGACTCGGTGACGCTCTATGGCTGTGACCCCGACGAGCGGCCGGACATCTACGGCAAGGTCGGCAATTCGGGTGTCTCGATCGCCACGCTCGACGACATGAAGGTGCTGTTCGACGGCTTCGATCTGTGCGCGCCGACCACCTCGGTCTCGCTGACAATCAACGGGCCGGCGCCGATCATCCTGGCGTTCTATTTCAACACCGCGATCGATCAGCAGATCGACAAGTTCAAGCTGGACAACGGACGCGAGCCGACCGAAGACGAAGCGCAGAAAATCCGAGAATGGGTATTCGCGTCGATGCGCGGCACGGTGCAGGCCGACATCCTGAAGGAAGACCAGGGCCAGAATACCTGCATCTTCTCGACCGAATTCGCGCTGAAGATGATGGGCGACATCCAGGAGTACTTCGTACATCACGACATCGGCAACTTCTACTCGGTGTCGATTTCCGGCTATCACATCGCCGAAGCCGGTGCCAATCCGGTTTCGCAACTGGCCTTCACGCTGGCCAACGGCTTCACCTACGTCGAAGCGTATCTGGCGCGCGGCATGCAGATCGACGACTTCGCGCCCAACCTCTCGTTCTTCTTCTCCAACGGCATGGACCCGGAATACTCGGTGATCGGCCGTGTCGCCCGCCGCATCTGGGCGATCGCGATGAAGAACAAGTACGGCGCCAACGAGCGCAGCCAGAAACTCAAGTACCACATCCAGACCTCGGGGCGTTCGCTGCACGCGCAGGAAATGTCCTTCAACGACATCCGCACGACGCTGCAGGCGCTGATCGCCATCTACGACAACTGCAACTCGCTGCACACCAACGCCTATGACGAAGCGATCACCACGCCGACCGAGGAGAGCGTGCGCCGCGCCATGGCCATCCAGCTAGTGATCAACCGCGAATGGGGACTGGCGATGAACGAGAACCCGAATCAGGGTTCGTTCATCATCGACGAGCTGACCGACCTGGTCGAAGAAGCCGTACTCAAGGAATTCGAAGCCATCGCCTCGCGCGGCGGCGTGCTCGGCGCCATGGAAAGCGGTTACCAGCGCAGTAAGATCCAGGAAGAATCGCTCTACTACGAGAGCAAGAAGCACGACGGGTCGTACCCGATTATCGGCGTCAACACCTTCCGCAACCCGAAGGGCGATGCGCAGATCGAGATCGAAATGGCGCGTTCGACGGAAGAAGAGAAGCAGTCGCAGATCACCCGCCTGCAAGACTTTCACCAGCGCAACGCCGACGCGTCGGCGGCCATGCTCGACCGCCTCAAGCAAGCCGTCATCGACAACGGTAACGTCTTTGCCGTACTGATCGATGCAGTGCGCGTCTGTTCGCTCGGTCAGATCACCACCGCGCTCTACGACGTCGGCGGGCAGTACCGGCGCAGCATGTAGAAAGCCGGGGTTGGCGGTGCGGCGCTTCGTCGCCATGCACTGCGTGCTTATTCCGCCAGCGGCTGCAGTAGTTTGGGCGCGATCATCGCCAGAAACTGCGTTGCCGGCTCCCTGACCTCGGGCGCGAGCAGTTCGAGCAGAGAGGCGTCCTTCTCAACGGCAGCGTTGAGAGCCTCGCGGAAAGGCAGCAGTTCGCCGTTGGGAAATGCGGAATCCAACGCGGTCAAGAGCAATGCCTCCTTTCCTAACCTGAGGACAATTTCTGCCATTAGGGTTAGCGATTCTATTTCTTTTGTGTCCTCGGGCCTTAACTTGGCGAGCGCTTTTAGGAAATACGGCAAGGGATTCGATGTGTCGTCTGCAGCAATGATTGTGCTACAGGAAGACGCAACAGCAAACGGTATACCATCGATTTCGATGGCTCGTTTTGCTGCGGAAGCGGCATTAGCGAACTTCTTTTCATCGGACCGGGAAAATGCCAAGAACGCCCAAGGAAAAAAGCCTGCGTCGTCATAGTCGAGGAGTGCCTTCGCATTTGCCTCGAATTCCTTGTGTGCAATTTGACTTGGTGTTTCGTAATCGAACATTTTGGCTAGTGCGATCAAATAGGGAGCGTTTAGTCGCAGTGTTAGGGCAGCCATGCCTTCGCGATCTGAGATTCGGGTAGCTTGTCCGTTCTGCGTCGCACTGGCCAAGAGGCGGGCCGCCTTGGGACCGAATTGCTGGATTGTCCGCAACGATACGGATCGCACAACTGTATAGACAGCATCAGCGTCAACGGGGTCGCGCTTGACTCCCGCTCCATCGAGCAACGCGTCAAGTAATGCCGCATTGTCAGAGGCGCTAAACACTGCTGTTTCCAGCCATTCCCGGCGAGAGGAATTCTCGTGTTGTTCTTCGCGCATTTGATTCAAGACTTGGCCCAGTTCAATATGGCAGTGGCGTATTTTGATGTCCGATTCGGTGCCGTCGAGATCGAATAGTTCGGCAAGGGTACGGTCATCATTGGTCTTCACCAGCAGTTCAAGCGCACAGTCGATCAGTGCGCGCTTGAAGATAGGATCGTCCACGGCGTCGCCCAGTGCGACCAGGGTTTCGGCATCGCGTGCGTTCTCGCTCGCTTGAGCCATTCGGCGCCTGGCCATCGCCTGGAGTTCCTCGTTGCTGTAAAGCCCTCGCAGGCATTCGACCAGCCAGATCAGCCGCCTTCGCAATCGGCGGCTGGTGCGCATCAAATACCAGATGTTGAAAAAACGTTCGCCAATCTGAAAATTGAGGCGCTTGCTCTTTGGTGCCTTCACGCGCTCGACGATGCCGGCACCGATGAGCCGATCAAGCTGCGCGGAAACGAGATTGACCTTCCAGCCGAGTTGCTTGGTCAGCGTGGCGGCGCTGGCGGGGTGCCAGTGGAGGGCGAGCTTGTCGAGCAATTGCTGCGACTGGGGCGGCAACTCCTCGAAGCGCGCCTTGTAGAGCGGCGTGACTTCGTCGAGCAAGCCTTCGAGGTCGGATCTCACATCGCCGTCTATACCCTTTAGGAGAACGCTGTAGAGGAGGACCGCGGTACGCGGGTTGCCGCCGGTGAGGGTGTGTAGCACGCGCAGACGCGCCGGGTCGGCATCGACGCGTTCGATAATGTGTTCTGCCTTGGCGAGACGGGCGAGATTCAGGATGGTGTCGCGCATCTCGATCTCGCTCAGGCCGCGCAGCTCGTCGATCTTGAAGAAGTCGTAGAAGGCCGCCTTGTAGTTGTAGGTGGATTCGAGCACCTTGGCGCTGGCGCCGACGATGAGAATTTCCGGATGCGCCTGCAGGGCCTCGCGCAGCTTCCAGTCTTCGGTCTTGATGCGCTCGAAGACGAGATCAACATTGTCGACCAGCAGCAACAGACGGCGTTGCAAGGTGCCGGCCGAGCGTAACAGCGCGCCGAGCGCTCCTTCGCCGTCTTTGCGGTCGATTTGCTCGACATCGGCGTCGAGTTCGTTGGATTCGGCAACCTGGCCACGGGATTCGAGCAGGTCGCTCAGCGCGTCGAGGCAGTTGAGCCAGAAATCGCTCAGGCTGGCGACGTTGTATTGCTCCTCGGGAAAGCTCAACGGCAGCCAGGATGCATTGAGCTGAACGTCGTCCTCGACGGCGACGGCGATGCGGCGCAACAGGGTCGACTTGCCCATGCCGCGCAAGCCGACGATCAGGCGGTGCTGGGGATGGTTGCTGGCATCCTCGCGTTTGAGGTCGTCGACGATACGCTCCAGCAGGGCGGGACGGGCGACGTAGTAGGCGCGAACTTCGTTGGCGTTCCACAGGCGCGGGTTGTAGAGCGCTGGCGCTTTGTAGCTGTAGGGCTGACTCGGTGAGTTCATGCGCGCAGCTCCTTCAACCAGTACATGCGCAGCCATTCCAGGCGATAGGCGTAGTGATCAGTTCCGTGGCGGACGAGGTAGCCGTCGTTTTCGAGAATCTGCAGCAAATGGCGCAGCATGCGGCCGCGCACGTCCGGATCGGCAATCTGCGGTTGCAACGCTTGCGCCAGCGCGTCGGAAGTCATGCCCTCAGGCGTGGCGCAAATCAGATCGAGAATTCGGGTGGCGTAGCCGGCCTCGGGCTGCCCGAGTTCGTCATCGAGTCGCTGCCGCCAATAGTCGAAATGCACGCGATAGCTCTGTCCGAGTAACTTGTTGAATACCGCATCGACGGCGGTCGGCGACGGTTGGGTCTGCTCGTCCAGACAGGCGTCGCGCAGATGGCTGAACATCAACTGCAGGTAGTAGGGTACCGGCCATCCAATACGTTTTAGCAGATGCTCGATGGTGGCGGAGTCGAGCGGAAGTTCATAGCTGTGAGCCAGTTCAGCGAGAAGACGGCTTGCCGAATCTTGCGAAAACGCATCGAGCTTGAACGGTTCGAGGTCGTTGATCGCGTCGCCGATGAGCAATCGCGCAGCCATGGTGTCGAGGCCGATGGAGCCCGCCAGCAGCCACTTGATACGCTGAAAATGGGTTTGCCGCAGTTCGCGCAACCAGTAGAGAAAAGTGCGGGCGCGCTGGCGACCCGGCTCGCCTTGCTGGAGCAGTTTGACGATGAAGACCGGCAACTCGTCTATACAGATCAGCCAGTTGTCTTCACTGGCCGCTAGAGCTGTGCCGATTTCCTCCCCCGCGGATCGCCAGCTATCGGACCTCTCGTTTGTCCAGTCGATGCCGGTACCGGCAATTTTTATCGACTTGATGCCGTCAAATAGCTTGCTGGCTTTCTGGCCTGTGGTATGCAGAATGTGGAGCGCCTTGAAAAGCTCCTGTACGCAGTTACGCTCGTCTTCGCAACCGGCAAAGCTGCAATGCAGACTGAAAAAACGATGCGTCTGCGAGTCCTGGCAAAGACGGTAGATCAGCGATGTCTTGCCGATGCGCCGCGGCGCGAGCATCAATAAGTGATTACTCTCAAGCTTGCGCCATATCTGGCGCTGTTCCAGTTCACGGTCGAAGAAGTCATCACCTACGACGGGATTTCCTATAGTCAATTTCATGCCAAGCCTCATATACAACAATATTGATGTACAACATTTTAGATGTACAGCGGGTTTGTTGTAAAGCGGTTTTGATATGGCTGCGATGTTGGTACTCGCCTGCGCAAAAGCAGCTAGTCCTACCGTTGAAAACCCGTGCGATGATTCTGAAAGCAATCCGGCACTTTGACACGGTGCAAACGACTCGGCCAAGGCCAATAACCGCAGTGAAATGCGCGCCGTAATCCGACTTGCTGGAAGTTGCGGATTGGTTCCCCCGTTCGATTCGGCCGCTGCAAAACCCAAAAAGCCATTGAATCAACGTTGAGGCGTGGCAGCGATTTGCGTACTGCTTTCGAGGCAGTCCATAATACCCACCTCGAACAGGACTGCAGGGAAC
>NZ_FLQY01000403.1 GCF_900089945.1 Candidatus Propionivibrio aalborgensis
AGTGCAAAATCGCCTGCTGGCAGTTCGTCAATTGACTTCGGTCGTCACCACGGTACCCACGAGAAAACACATGGCATTTTCGTCAGAATCCTTTGCTCCTGCGACGCAGATGTTCGCCCAGGTCAGTGCGACCTTGGTGCAGGGAATTATGGATTTTCTCGATTCCCAGACGAGCGTTGCAGGTGTCACGGGTTCATCTCAGGAGCTCCCGGATCCAGAACACTTTGCCCAGCTGCAGAAGCGTTTTCTTGATCAACACCAGCAACTCTGGAACGGCATGCTGCTTCGTAAGGAGGACGAGCCGCTGGTGTCTGTGATTGAAGCCGATTCGGGTGATCGTCGGTTCGCGTCGCCCGAATGGCGTAGCAGCCCGATTTATGACTATGTTCGGCAGGCCTATCTGCTCAACTCGCAGTTTATCCGTGAGTTGGTCGAGTTGTTCCCCGCCAGCGATGGCAAGGCAAAGGATCGTGCACGCTTTCTGGCGCGTCAATATATAGACGCATTGTCGCCAGCAAACTTCGCCGCGACCAACCCCGAATTCATTCGTCTGGCGCTCGATACCCAGGGGAAGTGCATTACGGACGGCATCAATAATCTGATTGGTGATTTTGGAAAAGGTCGCGTATCCATTTCCGACGAGTCGGCATTCGAAGTCGGCGGAAACCTGGCGATGACTCCCGGTTCCGTGATCTTCGAGAATGAACTCATCCAGTTGATTCAGTACGCGCCGACGACCGCCAAGACAGCTCAAAGGCCGCTGCTGATCGTACCGCCGTGTATCAACAAATTCTACGTCCTTGATCTGCAGCCTGAGAATTCCTTTGTCCGCTATGCGGTTGAGCAGGGGAATACGGTATTTCTTGTTTCCTGGCGTAACCCCAAGGACGAGCAGGGGCATCTGAACTGGCACGACTATCTGGAAAATGGGCCGATCGCCGCGATCAATATCGTTCGGGAAATCTGCAATTTTGATCAGGTCAATGTGCTGGGCTGGTGCGTTGGCGGAACCATTCTGACCAGTGCGCTGGCCGTGCTTGCTGCCCGCGGAGAAGACAGAGTGGCCAGTCTGACGCTGCTGACCACATTGCTGGATTATTCCGAGGCCGGTGAACTCGGACTGTTCATCGATGAAGAGTCGATCGCGGAACGGGAAGCCGAAATGGGCAAGGGTGGGCTCATGAAGGGAGGCGAGTTATCGAGCGCCTTCTCGATGCTTCGTGCCAATGACCTGGTCTGGAACTACGTCGCCAGCAATTACCTCAAAGGTCGCACGCCGCCGGCATTTGATCTGCTCTACTGGAATTCTGACAGCACGAATTTACCCGGTCCATTTGCCTGCTGGTATCTGCGCAATCTCTATCTGGAAAACGCTCTGCGCGTCCCGGAGAAGCTGGAAATGTGCGGTGTCAAGGTCGATCTGGGGCGCGTCCAGGCTCCCAACTACGTTCTGGCGGCCCGTGAAGACCACATCGTGCCCTGGAAAGCCGCTTATCTCGGTACGCAACTCCTGGGTGGCGAGTCGCGTTTTGTCCTGGGCGCCAGCGGCCATATCGCCGGGGTGATCAATCCGGCGAGCAAGAACAAGCGCAGCTTCTGGCTGAATACCGCCCAGCAGGGCACTACTGCGGATAACTGGCTGCTTGACGCACAAGAGCACAAAGGCAGCTGGTGGAGCGACTGGAGTGACTGGCTGAAACAGTTTTCAGAGGGCGAGCGCGGCGCGCGGAAAAAACCTGGCAATGCCAAATACAAGCCTATTGAGCCGGCGCCAGGGCGTTACGTAAAGGAATGTGCCTAGTTGTATTGTCATCCGCAAGGATGGCGCTTGTTGTGTGTACCATGTAGCAGAGGAGATGAATTCAAAGAGTTGCACCCGCTTCAACATTGTTGGTCAGCATTCGTACTAAAGACCGACAGCGGCTTTAACCAGCCGTTTCATTGATTTACTTATTTTGAAAGGAAATAACATGACGCAACGCGTTGCTTTCGTTACAGGTGCCATGGGCGGTCTCGGTACTTCAATTTGTCAGGAACTCGCCAAGGCGGGACACAAAGTGGTTGCCGCCTACCATCCGGAGTTCGACAAGCCGGACGAGTGGACGAAGGAAATGGCTGCGGCCGGCTTCAAGGATTTCATCTGTGTATCGGGGGATATTTCCAGTTTTGACTCGTGTGCGGCCATGGTCGCCGAGGCAGAAGCCAAAGCCGGCCCGATCGACATTCTGGTTAACAACGCCGGGATTACGCGCGACCGCATGTTCGCCAAAATGGAATTGAGCCAGTGGGATGCCGTCATCGCCACCAACCTGACCAGCCTGTTCAACATGACCAAGCAGGTTTCCGCCAAAATGGCCGAGCGTGGCTGGGGCCGCATCATCAACATTTCGTCGCTCAATGGCGTCAAGGGGCAGGCCGGTCAAACCAACTACTCCGCTGCCAAGGCGGGGGTGATCGGTTTTTCCAAGGCTCTGGCAGCCGAACTTGCAGCCAAGGGCGTTACGGTCAATGTCATCGCTCCGGGCTATGTCGCCACCAAGATGGTCATGGCGATCAAGCCTGAAGTCCTGCAAGGCATCATTGACGGCGTGCCGATGAAGCGTCTGGCCAAGCCGGAAGAAATTGGTGGCGCTTGTGCCTACCTGGCTTCCGATCTCGCCGGTTTCATGACCGGTGCGACCATGAACATCAATGGCGGTTTGTACTACCAGTAATCGACAACTTGTCCGATTCAGAACAGGCTCCGCGGCTCAGCCACGGAGCCTGTTTTTTTTGTTGTGCCAGTCGACGCTCTCTTGAACAAAACAATTGCTGGTATTCGCCGCCGTCCATTTGATCGGAACCGGCGGTTTCCGCAAAATAGACTCGTCTGCGAATGTCAGTATTTTCAGACGAATCAATATTGCGAAAGGACCGTAACTTGCGTATATTCATCAAGTGAAAGCATTGTTCGTCGAACTGCCGGCATTCGCCAAGTACCGTGCCGACTATCTGGATGATGAAGGATTTCGAATACTCCAACAGGCCATGCTCAAATACCCCGAGGTAGGCAATGTGATCGAAGGTACGGGCGGTCTTCGCAAACTGCGTCACGGCGATCCACGTCGCGGTAAGGGTAAGAGCGGCGGATTGAGACTAATTTACTACTGGTGGGATGGTGGCAAGCAATTCTGGCTATTCACCTTGTATGACAAGGATGAAATGGAGGACTTGAGCGCCGACGAGAAGAAGACGCTCAAGGGGATGTTGAAAGCAGAACTGGAGGCAAGGCGATGAAAAAACGGAACTTGTTTGCGGAAATTGCCGAGGGCTTTGATGCCTTGGCCAGTGAGCGTGCTGGCAAGCAGACACTGCGCACCCACAAGGTTGAGGTACAACCGGTACCGGAGGTGACTGCCGATGAGCTGGTGACACTTCGCGAGCGTCTTCACCTGTCGCGCCCGGTATTTGCAAGGTATCTGCGCACCAACCCACGCACACTGGAAAATTGGGAGCAGGGGAGGGCCAAGCCGAACGCCCAGGCTGCACTGCTGATTCGCCTGGTTGAGAAGTTCCCCGACACCGTCGATCGATTGGCGGTGGTTTGATCGATTCGCGATCCTTGCGAGGGCTCTGAAAGGCTCCGTAAGGCAAGCGCCGCCCTTACGGTTCCCCGTTCGCCCTCGCCTGTCGATGCCTGAATCCAGCTATCTCGCCCTGTTTCTGATCGGTCTGCTCGGTGGAACGCACTGTGTTGGCATGTGCGGCGGTATTGTCAGCGCGCTTTCGATGGGCGCCGGTCCGCGCCCATCCCTGCATCTCGCCTACAACGCCGGGCGCATCATCAGTTATGGCGTAGCCGGGGCCCTCGCTGGTGCCGTGGGTGGGGCCAGTCTCCTGCTCTCCGGTCAGTTGCCGGTACGCATCATCCTCTTCGTGCTGGCCAATCTGATGCTCGTCGCGCTGGGTTTGTACCTGATCGGCGTTACGCGGGCGCTGGCGTTTACCGAACGTTTCGGACAGAAGCTATGGCGACATCTGCAACCGCTGACCCGGCGCTATTTGCCGGCAAGCAGCATCGCGCAGGCATTCCCGCTGGGTTTGTTGTGGGGCTGGCTGCCCTGCGGACTGGTTTATAGTGCCCTGGTGACGGCGATGACGAGTGGCTCTGCACTGCACGGCGCCGGGTTGATGCTGGCCTTCGGCGTGGGTACGTTACCGAACCTTTTGCTCGCCGGTCTGCTGGCCGTTCGCCTGAAGGAATACGCCGCCAAGCCCTTCGTCCGATTGTCGGCAGGTCTGCTCGTTCTGGCCTTCGGCCTTTGGGGACTGTATAACGTGATGCGGTTGCTTGTTCAATCAGGAGGCTAACACGGACCATGGCAGAAGCGTCTGGACCCATCCGCCGTCTTGATCTCCCGCTCAACGGCATGAGCTGCGCGGCGTGTGCCACGCGTATCGAGAAAGTGCTCAACCGTCTGCCGGGCGCAACAGCCAGTGTCAACTTTGCTTCGGAACATGCTAGCGTCGAGCTGACGACGAACGAGACCTCGCCGCAACAGGTAGTCTCGGCCATCGAACAAGCCGGATTCGCCGTGCCTTTGCAAACTCTGGAGCTGGGCATTGAAGGGATGACCTGCGCGGCCTGCGCCACACGCATCGAGAAAGTGCTCAATCGCTTGCCTGGCGTCGAGGCGTCGGTCAACCTGGCCTCAGAACGCGCACGGGTGCGCTACCAGCCCGGCGTAACTGACCAGTCACAATTGCTTGAATCGATCCAGCGCGCGGGTTTCACTGGGCGGGTTGCAAGCGACCGTTCGCGCGAGGAAGAAAAGGCCAGAAAGATCGCAACCTACCACGCCGAGCTGCGACGCTTCTGGATCGCTGCCGCGTTGAGCTTGCCGCTTGTTGCGCAAATGGCGACCATGTTCGGCGGTGATATGCACAACCACCAGGATATGCTGCCGCGCTGGTTGCAGCTCGTGCTGGCGACGCCGGTTCAGTTCTGGATCGGCTGGCGCTTCTACGACGGTGGCTGGAAAGCGTTGCGTGGCGGTGGCGCCAACATGGACGTGCTGGTCGCGCTAGGCACCAGCGCAGCGTATTTCTTCAGCCTGGTGGTGACGCTCGGTGCGATCGCTGATTTGCCTGTCTATTTCGAGGCTTCCGCCGCGGTGATTACGCTCGTCCTGTTGGGCAAATTGCTGGAGACGCGTGCCAAGGCCAAGACGACGGCAGCCATCGAGGCGCTGGTTCGCCTGCAGCCGAGAACCGCCCGGGTGGAACGCGATGGGCAACTGCTTGAACTCGATGCCGCCTTGCTCATTCCGGGCGATATTTTCATCGTCAGGCCGGGCGAGAGCCTGCCCGTCGATGGCGAGGTCATCGACGGCGCATCCAGCGTCAATGAAGCGATGCTCACTGGCGAGAGCATGCCGGTTGCCAAACGCGCGGGCGACCAGGTATTCGCCGCCACGGCCAATGGCGAAGGCATGCTGCGCTGTCGTGCTACGGGCGTTGGCGAGCACACTCTGCTGGCCGGCATCATCCGCATGGTGGCCGAGGCACAGGGTTCGAAAGCGCCAGTGCAGCGACTGGCCGACCGCATTTCGGCGATCTTCGTGCCGGTCGTCTGCGTCATCGCCTTGCTCACTTTCGCCGCCTGGTGGGTTGTTGGCAGTGCGTTCAGCGACGCGCTGGTCAATGCCGTTGCCGTGCTGGTCATCGCCTGCCCCTGTGCGCTCGGGCTGGCGACACCGACGGCGATCATGGTCGGGACCGGGCAGGGCGCAGGCGCCGGAATTCTGGTCAGGAATGCCGAGGCGCTGGAACGGGCCGAAAAGATCGAAGTCCTGGCGGTCGATAAGACCGGTACGCTGACGCGTGGCGAACCGATTGTCACCGATCTTGTGCCACTGGCCGGGGATGTGGACGAGTCGCTGCGGCTGGCGGCCTCCCTGGAGCAGGGCTCCGAGCATCCTCTCGGACGCGCCATCCTGGCACGGGCGCAGACCTTGTCCGCGACACTGTCAACCCTGGCCGATTTTCAGTCGACTGCCGGAAAGGGCGTTTCAGGCAGAGTTGACGGACGCATCCTGCGGCTGGGTTCCCCCGACTGGTTTGCCGACCTCGCGCTGCCGATCGAGCAGATCGCTGCGTTGCAAGCTGCGGGCAAGACGGTGGTTGTGCTCGCTGAAGACGACGTGCCCTTAACCCTGCTGGCAATTGCCGATTCCTTGCGCGATACCTCACGCGCGGCAGTCGCGCGTCTGAAGGAAATGGGGATCCGTGTCGTGATGTTGACCGGCGATAACGCGGCGACGGCTGCAGCGATCGCTGCCGAAGCCGGAATCGACGAATTTCGTGCCGGCATATTGCCTGGCGACAAAGCTGCCGCGGTCGGTGCGTTGAGGACCGGCGGCGGGGTTGTGGCGATGGTCGGCGATGGAGTCAACGACGCACCGGCCTTGGCTGCTGCCGATGTCAGTTTTGCAATCGGCGCCGGGTCGGATGCCGCCATCGAAGTGGCCGATGTGACGCTCGTGCGCAGCGATCTGCAGGGTGTTGCCGATGCCATATTGCTCTCAAGGGCGACGCTCGGAAAAATCCGACAGAATCTTTTCTTAGCCTTCATTTACAATGTCGCTGGAATACCCTTGGCCGCGTTGGGTATGCTCAATCCGGTATTTGCCGGTGCGGCAATGGCCATGAGTTCGGTTTCGGTCGTGTCGAACTCGCTGTTGCTCCGTCGCTGGCGACCGGGCGAACGATGATAATGTTCATGATATTGAGCGAAGCCGCATTAATGATATGAGTGGTGCATTGACTTTGACCGGAAGCCTATCCCTGCTCGACGAACTGCTTTCATCGAGTGAGCATATCGCTTACCGGCTCGATTTTGTTCGGGGCGGCTACGACTTCATCAGTCCGCGTGCGGCGAACCTGCTTGGTATTGCACTTGCCGACCTGCATGCACGGGGCTGGGAACTGCTTGATGAGCATTGGGTCGGAGATGACCGCGAGCGCTGTTTTGCCGAGCTTGTCTCATTATGTGCGGCGGCACCTGGCCGTTCCCTGTCAACGCGTCTCGAATACCGCCTGCGCGATGCGGCCGGCAACATGACCTGGTATTGCGATTCGATGACGGTGCTTTCGGACATTTCGGGCCGGCCTCTCACCGCCTGCGGAATTGCCGTGGATGTGACGCTCCAGCGCGAACAGGAGAAGGCGCTGCGCGACAGCGAGGAGAAATACCGGGCGACTATGGATGCCGCCCAGGTCGGCGTTTTCATCCTGCAGGACTATAAATTCAGTTACGTCAATCCGAAACTGCTTGCGATGTTCGGTTACCGCGATAAAGAACTCCTCAACACGCACGGGCCGCAGGCTTTGGTGATCGCCGAGCAACACGAGTTCTTGATCGGCAAGATGCGACGGCGCGGTGCAGGTGAGGTGAGCGAGCCCTACGAACTGACCGGTTTGCGCAAGGATGGTAGTACCTTTCCGATGATGGTCATGGGTCGTCCGTGGCCCATCGGCGGGCGCCCGGCGTCGGTCGGTACCTTGATCGACCTGAGCGCGCAGCGGCAGATCGAACAAGCCCTGAAAGAGTCGAGCAACCGGTATGCCGCACTCTTCGAGGGCGCGCAGGACGCCATTGTGGTGGCCGACATCGATACCGGGCACTTGATCGACGCCAATGTCGAGGCCGAGCTCCTGTTCCTGCGGCCGCGCGAAAACCTGATCGGCATGTCGTTTGCGGCGCTGCATCCTCCCGCCCTGACAGCCGCCTACAAGGAGGCTTACACACGGCACATTCGCGCCGGGCGAGGCGGCCCGGACGAGATGCAGATTGTCACGGCCGATGGGGACATCGTTGACGTCGAGATCAGTACCAACGTGATTGAAACGGCGGGCCGGCAGCGCCTGATTCAGGGCGTCTTTCGTAACATCACGCAGCGCAAGCTGACCGAGGCGCAGCTCAGTCTCGCCGCTCGGGTTTTCGAGAGCAGCCAGGAGGCGATCATCATCACCGACGCTCGCGCGGTCATCATTTCGGTGAACCCTGCTTTGTCCGGAATGACCGGTTATGCTGCGGAGGAGGTGATCGGCCGCATGTTGCCTTTTCTCGGCTCGGATCGACAGTCCGCCGAATTTTACTCGACGATGTGGAAAACGCTCAACGACGAAGGTCGCTGGCAGGGTGAAGTCTGGAACAAGCGCAAGAACGGCGAAATCTATCCGGTAGAACTGACCATCAGCGTTTATCGCGGCGCCTCTGGCAGAGTGCTCAACTATGTCGGTATCGAGTCGGATATTTCCGAGCGCCTTGCCGCACAGGAGAACATTCGCCAACTGGCTTACTACGATCCGCTGACCCGACTGCCCAACCGTACGCTGTTGCAGGATCGCGTCGAGCAGGCGTTGGCCGCGGCCGAGCGTGAAGGCAAGCAGGTCGCCGTGTGCTTTATCGATCTGGATCACTTCAAGGTTATCAACGACTCGCTCGGGCACTCTGCCGGCGACCAGATACTCGTCCAGGTGTCGCAACGTTTGCTTGACTGTATTCGACGCAGGGATACCGTGGCGCGTCTCGGTGGCGACGAGTTCGTTGTTCTGCTGAGTGAAATCACGCCTGACAGCGCCGCCGAAGTGGCGCGCAAGATACTCGCCGCGGTCGCCCGTCCGTTTAACATCGAGCGACACGAACTGAGCGTGACGCCGTCGCTGGGCATCAGCCTCTTTCCTCAGGATGGCAGGGATTTCGAGTCGCTGCTCAAATACGCCGATGTGGCAATGTATCGGGCCAAGGAATCCGGGCGAAACGCCTTCCAGTTTTTTGCCAGCGATATGAATATCGCAGCACTTGAACGGCTGGTGCTCGAAAACAGACTTCGCCAAGGCCTCGAGCGTGGCGAGTTCATTCTCCATTACCAGCCGCAAATCAATGTGGCTACCGGACGCATCGTCGGTGCCGAAGCGCTGATTCGCTGGCAGCATCCGGAGATCGGTATGGTTTCGCCCGGCAAGTTCATCCCGGTGGCCGAATTGTCCGGACTGATCGGGCCGCTGGGCGATTGGGTGCTGCGCGAGGCGTGTCGGCAGAATCGCGCGTGGCAGATCGCGGGATTGCCGTCGATCTGTATCGCCGTCAATGTTTCTTCGGTGCAATTCCGCGGCGGCAGGCTTGAAGAAAGTGTTCGCGAAGTCCTCGCCGAAACCGGGCTGCCTGCCGAGTGTCTCGAACTCGAACTGACCGAAGGCACCCTGATGAGCGATGCCAAGGCTACGGTCGATGCCTTGCAGCGACTATCGGCGATGAACATTCGGCTGGCCATCGACGATTTCGGCACCGGGTATTCCAGCCTGTCGTATCTCAAGCGCTTTCCGATCGATCGGCTGAAGATCGATCAGTCGTTCGTGCGTGATATTGTCACCGACCCGGACGATTGGGCGATCGCCTCGGCGATTATCAGCATGGGGCACAGCCTGCGCCTCAAGGTCATCGCCGAGGGCGTCGAGCATGCCAATCAACTGGAAATGCTTGCGCATCAAGGCTGCGATGAAGTTCAGGGGTATCATTTGAGCTTTCCATTGCCCGCCGAAGAGTTTGCCGAGCTATTGCAGCAGCAGACTTTCGCCAGCCAGGTGCGGCAACAGTCATTTGACATGGGAGATTGAGCATGGCGCGTATTGTCATCGGAATTGGCGGCATGAGTTGTCAGGGTTGTGTCAAGAATGTCACGGGGGTGTTGCGGGACTTGACAGGGGTGGAGTCGGTCGAAGTCTCGCTGGACGCCGGGCAGGCCAGCATTGACTATGATCCGGCGATCGCCGACGTCGCACAATTCAAGGCCGCGGTTGAGGCCGCGGGATTCGACGCTCTTTGAAGCAGGGCGCGCCAAAAGATCAATCAGTTCCAGTTTCCAAGAAGAAGAGAATGAGTACGACAAGCGATGAGATTTCCCCAACTTCGGAACCTTCCGAGGCATCCGTTCCGGTTGGGCCGATCAGACTGACCCAGTTATCGCACGGCGGGGGATGCGGATGCAAGATCGCTCCTGGCGTGCTCGAACAGATCCTCGCAAGAGTCTCGCCTGGACTGGTGCCGCCGCAATTGCTGGTGGGACGCGATACCCGCGACGATGCGGCGGTGTACCAGATCAACGATGAGCAGGCGATTGTTGCGACGACCGATTTTTTTATGCCGATTGTCGATGATCCCTTCGATTTCGGCCGTATCGCCGCAACCAACGCCATTTCTGATATTTACGCCATGGGTGGAACGCCGCTGTTTGCTCTGGCGATTGTCGGAATGCCGGTGAATACGCTGCCGCTGGAAACCATCGGGCGCATTCTTGAAGGAGGCGAGTCCGTTTGCGCCAAGGCGCGTATTCCGATTGCCGGCGGCCACAGCATTGATTCGGTTGAGCCGATCTACGGCCTGGTGGTCATCGGCCTGGTGCACCCCGGGAACATCAGGCGCAACAGCGGTGCACAAGTCGGGGACAAGTTGATTCTCGGCAAACGTCTGGGTATCGGACTGTATAGCGCCGCCTTCAAGAAAGGCATGTTGTCGCCGCACGATTATGAGCTGATGATCGAGTTGACCACGAAGCTCAATACGCCCGGCCCGATGTTGGCATGTCTTGCCGGGGTGCACGCCATGACCGACGTGACCGGCTTTGGATTGCTGGGCCACCTGCTGGAAGTCTGTAACGGTTCCGGCGTGTCGGCGCGGCTAGACTATTCGGCAATCCCTGTTTTGCCGAGGGCCGGTGATCTTGCCGATCGGGGCTGCGTGACCGGAGCGTCCGCCCGCAACTGGGCCGCCTGTGGCGACAGCGTCGAGCTTGACTCCAAGCGATTCGGAAACAGCGAACGCGCGTTGCTCACCGATCCGCAGACCAGCGGAGGCCTGCTCATTTCCTGTGCACCGGAGGTCGTCACTCAAGTGCTTGCGGTTTTTCTGCAGCAGAGCTTTGATCATGCTGCAGTGATCGGCGAGATCGTAGAGGGAAAACCAGGGATCAGATTTATCTAGTCAATCAAGCAAGACCGGGCAAGTGCTTTAATGCTCTGGCTACGTTGGCTGCATGTTGACTAGATGTCTCTGCTGGCCAATTCTGAGCGCGTGAAATCGATGTGAGCGAGCATCGCCTGCCGTGCCGCATCCGGTTGGCGTCGGCGAATGGCGTGCCAGATGTCGAGGTGTTGCTGGCGCAATTGATTCGTTACCTTGCCGCTGGGGTCTTCCAAGGCTTGCAGATTGAGGCTGATGTGCTCACCCAACAGGCGCAGGATGCCGGCGTGCAGGTAGAGAAACATGCTGTTGTGCGACGCTTCGGCGATGGCTTCGTGAAAGTCGGCGTCTGCCTTGTGTTCTTCGCGCGTCGCTCCCGTGTCGTAGGCCTTGTTCAGGCGTTTGATGATGCCTTCGATCTTCTTGAGATCGCTCTTGTCAGCACGCAAGGCGGCATAGTGTGCTGTGGCGCCTTCCAGTTCGCGGCGAAATTCCAGCGTATCCCATCGCAGATCCGGATGGTCAGCCACCAGTTGCCGCCAGGGTGATGAAATGATCCCCTGCAGGCGGTCGGTAACGAATACGCCGCTTCCCCATTTGCTGACGAGCAGGCCACGGGCTTTCAGGCTGAATATCGCAACTCGCAAGGAGTTACGGGAAACCCCCAGCGTTTCCGCCAGAATCCGCTCGGCCGGCAAGCGCGTGCCGACTGTCCAGGAGCCATTGAGCAGGCGGGTTTCAAGCTCGCGTTGAATCTCTTCTGTAACGCTGCTATGTACCATAGCGAGTTTCCCGAAGTCCTTCGTATTGGCGGGTGTGGCGCCGAAAAAAATATTGGCACTACCAATTTTCCGGTCATTGTAGCTTTTATTATGATTCGTGCCGTCAACCGTTACTGATGCAATGTGGTGGCCATTGGTTAATTGGCCGCAGTGTGCTTATGAAAACCGTTATCATCCATTGTGTTATTGGATAGGGGAGCAGGCGGAAATTGAACGCGCTTATTTCTGCACTTCGCAGGCGTTTCCCGGCAGAGCGCGTCATCACTGATGAACTGCGACGGCTGGCCTGGGGTACTGATGCCAGTTTCTACCGACTGGTTCCACGGGTCGTGGTTGTTGTGGAAAATGAGGCCGACGTGGCGCACGTGCTGGCTGTGGCTCGCCAGGAGGATATTCACCTTACCTTCCGTGCCGCAGGCACCAGCCTGTCCGGGCAGGCGATTACCGACGGTATCCTGGTCTTGATCGGAGAAGGCTTTGCCGGCTTTGAGCTGGCTGCCGATGCACTCAGCGTAAGTCTCGGGCCGGGGATCATCGGCAGCGAAGTCAATCGGCGCCTTGCCCCCTTCGGGCGAAAGATCGGTCCCGATCCGGCATCGATTGCCACCTGCAAGATCGGCGGCATTGCCGCCAACAACGCCTCCGGCATGTGTTGCGGCACGGCCCAGAACAGCTACCAGACGCTCGTCGGGCTGCGCGTCATGCTGGCTGACGGCAGCGTGCTGGACACCGAGGATGCGGTCAGCCTGACCGCATTTCAGCAAAGCCATGCCGAACTTCTTGGCGAGCTTGAACGTCTGGGAAATGAAACTCGTGCCGACGACCTTCTGGCCGCTCGTATCCGGCAGAAATTCAAGATCAAGAACACCACGGGCTACAGCCTCAATGCGTTGGCGGATTACGCCAACCCGATCGATATCCTGGCGCATCTGATGATCGGCTCGGAAGGAACGTTGGGCTTCATTTCCCGGATCACCTACCGCACCGTCGCGGAAGATCCGTGTAAGGCCAGTGCGCTGGTTTTCTTTCCGGATATAGAAACGGCGTGTCAGGCGGTGATTCGCCTCAAACCGCAGCCGGTCTCCGCAGTTGAGCTGCTGGATCGAGCCGCACTGCGCTCCGTTGAAGACAAGGCCGGCCTGCCTCCGATGATTCGTTCGCTGGGCGAATCAGTCGCTGCCCTGCTGATCGAAGTCCGCGACCAGGAAAGCGTCGGCTTGCAGGCGCGCATCGATGCGGCGCTTTCGGCCATCAACGGTATCGCTACCGTTGAGCCTGCGTTGTTTTCCACTGACCCGGAAACCGGCGAGATGTACTGGAAAGTGCGCAAGGGGACGTTTCCTTCAGTCGGAGCCATGCGGCGGACAGGCACCACGGTCATCATCGAGGATGTGGCTTTTCCGATCGAATCGCTGGCAGCGGCCACACTTGATCTGCAGGCGCTGCTCAGACACCACGGCTACCACGAGGCGATCATCTTTGGACATGCGCTGGAGGGCAATCTGCATTTCGTGTTTACCCAGGATTTTGGCGATCCGGCCGAAGTTGCACGGTACGCGGGCTTCATGGACGAAGTCTGCAAGCTGGTCGTCGACAAGTACGATGGCTCGCTGAAGGCCGAGCACGGCACGGGGCGCAACATGGCGCCTTTTGTGGAAATGGAGTGGGGTAAGCAGGCGACCGATCTGATGCGTCGTATCAAGAAACTGTTCGATCCGGAAAACCGATTGAATCCGGGAGTCATACTGAACGACGATCCGGCGGCCCACCTGAAGCATCTCAAGCCCATGCCCCCCGCCGAGGATATCGTCGATCGCTGCATCGAATGCGGCTTTTGCGAACCGCTGTGTCCCTCGCATCAGCTCACCCTTTCTCCACGTCAGCGGATCGTCTCCTGGCGCGAGTTGTCACGGCGCAGTACTGCAGGCGAAGCCGCCGGTGAACTGGGTGCAGACTATCCGTATTTCGGGCTCGATACCTGCGCGGGATGCGGATTGTGTTCGACAGCCTGCCCGGTAGGAATCAATACCGGTGATCTGACACGCCGCCTGCGCGGCCGAGGTCAAAGCGGTATTGCACACAAGTTTGGGCGCTGGACGGGCGAGCACTTCGGCGCCGTCGCTTCGGTTTCCCGTGCGGGATTGCAACTCGGTCACTTGGCCAGCGCGGTTGTTGGCGACAAGCCGCTGATCAAAATCTCCCGCGGCGCGTGGAAAACGGCGATGCCTCGACCCGGCAGGGCGCTCAGGGCACGTCGGGGCGAGGGCGACCCGGTTGTCTACTTCCCTGCCTGCGGAGGACGGATCTTTGGCCCGAGCACGGCTGGTGAGGCTCAACTCGGTGACGTCATCCAGCTGTTGCTGACCCGCGCGGGTTACGCGCCGCGTTTGCCTGAGGGTTACGACAAACTGTGCTGTGGGCAGATGCTGGCCAGCAAAGGGTTGGCGGAGGAGGCCGACGCCGGTGCAGCGCGTCTCGAAGCCGCACTCAGCGAAGCCAGTGAAAACGGACGTTATCCGATCATCATGGATGCGAGCGCGTGCAGCGTGCGCATGCAGACGCATTTGTCCGGTCGGCTGCCGCTCTTCGACTTCCACGAATTCGCCCACGACGCCCTGTTGCCCCGGCTACGGCTAGTCCGACAAGCCGGCCCGATTGCACTGCATGTCAATTGCAGCGTTCGCAAGAGCGGTTCGGATACCAAGCTGCAGAATCTTGTCAGGGCTTGTGTCGAGCAGGTCATCGAGCCAGCCGGGGTGACGTGTTGCGGCTTCGCCGGTGATCGCGGTTTTGTCGTGCCTGAACTGTACCAGCATGCCCTGCGCAAGATTCACGACGAGCTGCCCAAGGCCTGCGATTGCGGCGTTTCAAGCAACCGCACCTGTGAAATCGGCCTGACCGCCGAAACCGGGCGAACCTACCGGTCCGTCGCTTACCTGCTGGAGGAGTGCAGTCGCGCGGGGGCCGTAGGGGCTTGCTGATTCCGGTTGGCATCCATGACTACACGCACACAAGAGTTTGTGTTCAAGAGGAAGGAGACTGATTTGCCAGGCAGATAAACCGACAATCCACTGTAGTTGTTATTTGCTTGGTGGCCGGATACATTACCCAGCCACATGGCAACGAAAAAACTAGCGGGACCGAGAAGCCCGAGATTTCAAGCCAATTTTGGAGGAATATTTTTTGAAAGCATTGCTCAAACTCTCGCAGTTCATTGACTCGATTACCGGGTTTATCGGCAGGAGCATCATCTGGGT
This sequence comes from Candidatus Propionivibrio aalborgensis, assembly GCF_900089945.1. GTDB lineage: Bacteria > Pseudomonadota > Gammaproteobacteria > Burkholderiales > Rhodocyclaceae > Propionivibrio > Propionivibrio aalborgensis. The sequence continues at coordinate 15,042 of NZ_FLQY01000403.1, forward strand.
CATTCTGGTCATGACGCTGATCAGCGCCGGCAACGCGATGATGCGGTACACGATCAATTACAGCTCCAACGCCTATCTCGAAATACAGTGGTATCTGTTCTCGTTTGTCTTTCTGATGGGCGCTGGCTACACATTCATGAAAAATGAACATGTGCGCATCGACGTCATCTCGCATCGCCTCTCGAAGCGGGCGCAAGCCTGGGTCGACATTTTCGGCATCATCTTCTTCATGATGCCGATGGCCATCGCCATCATGTGGATGTCGTGGCCGATTTTCGTTCTCGCTTTTGAGGACCATGAGGTTTCGAGCAACGCTGGCGGCCTTGTAGTGTGGCCCGTACGCCTGATGGTTCCCGTCGGCTTCTTCCTGCTCATCGTGCAGGGCATTTCCGAACTGATCAAGCGCATCGGTTTCTTGCGAGGATTGTGTCCTGACCCCACGGAAAAACCGCATGAACCCACCCCGGAAGAAGAACTCGCACTGGCCATCAAGGCAGAAAAGGGAGAGCTGTGATGACCCAGTTCCTCATTGCCAATATGGCACCAATCATTTTCGCTTCGATGATCATGTTCATGCTCGTCGGTTTTCCCATAGCTTTTGCGCTGGCTGCCAATGGTGTGGTCTTCGGTCTGATCGGTATGGAACTCGGCCTGTTCGGCCCGCAGCTCTTCCAGGCACTGCCGGACCGAATCTTTGGCATCATGTCAAACGATACCCTGCTGGCCATTCCATTCTTTACCTTCATGGGCCTGATTCTGGAACGCTCCGGCATGGCCGAGGATCTGCTCGATACGATCGGGCAGCTTTTCGGCCCGATCCGCGGCGGCCTGGCGTATGCCGTTGTTTTTGTCGGCGCACTGCTTGCGGCAACAACCGGTGTCGTCGCCGCCTCGGTCATCTCGATGGGGCTGATTTCGCTGCCAATCATGTTGCGCTATGGTTACGACAAGAAACTGGCGACCGGCATCATCGCCGCTTCCGGTAC
>NZ_FLQY01000404.1 GCF_900089945.1 Candidatus Propionivibrio aalborgensis
CTCAGCCTGATGTATGTCGGCTACATCGTCCTGGTATCGATTTTCAAGCCCGCTTGGGCACCTGCGTTGCCGATTGAAGCGCGCACCCTGCGCGGAAGCAAGCTGATGCTGCGTGTGCTGACCACGATGGTGCCGCCACTGGCCCTAATCTTTCTTGTGCTCGGCACCATCTTCATGGGCATTGCCACACCGACCGAAGGCGGCGCGATGGGCGCCACGGGCGCGTTGATCATGGCCCTGGCGCGTCGGCGGCTGACCTGGAAACTGCTCAAACAGGGTATGGAATCCACGGCGAAGCTGACCACCTTCGTAATTTTCATCCTGATCGGTGCCCGTGTATTCTCTCTTACGTTCTACGCGGTCGATGGTCACCGCTGGGTAGAGCATCTGTTGACCGGCCTGCCTGGAGGTCAGGTCGGCTTCCTGATCGTGGTCAACGTCCTGGTCTTTTTGCTGGCGTTCTTTCTCGATTTTTTTGAGCTTTCGTTCATCATCGTTCCGCTGCTCGGACCGGTAGCCGACAAGCTGGGGATCGACCTGATCTGGTTCGGGGTGCTGCTCGCGGTGAACATGCAGACCTCGTTCATGCACCCACCGTTCGGCTTTGCGCTCTTTTTCCTGCGTTCGGTCGCACCGCCATCGATCAAGACTTCCGACATCTACTGGGGCGCAATACCTTTTGTGTGTATTCAGGTCATCATGGTGGGATTGCTGATTGCGTTTCCGCAACTGGTGACCTTTGGCCTCGACAAGGATGCCAAGGTCGATCTCGACGCGGTGGAAATTGACGTACCGGTTTCGGGCTACGGTTCGATCAACCTGCCGCCGTCGCTGGTCGCGCCATCCGGGGAAGGCGCTCCGCCGAAAGAAGAGGACCCGAACAAGGCCATCCTGGACGCGATGAAGCAGGAGCAGTCAAAGTAATTCAGGATCATTTCATCGCACGGTAATATCCGCAGTGTTGATCCAGCCCCGCTTCGGCGGGGCTTTCTATTTTGCACTGGAGGCGAAACAGTCAACAAAAACGGGAGCCGAAGCCCCCGTTTCCAGTCCAGGAAAAACGATTCCCTTGCCGTAGATTTTACTTCGCGCCGTACATGTAATTCGCGTAGGAGCCTTCGGCGATACGGAACCACAGATTTTGATCCGCCATGAATTTCTTGTAGTCATCGTAGATCTTCTTGAACTCCGGATTCTTTGCCGAGGTCTCGGCGTACAGTTCCATCGCGGCCTTGTAGCAGGCGTCCATCACCGGTTTCGGGAACTGGCGCAACTGCGTACCGGAGCCGACCAGTTGCTTGAGTGCCGTCGGGTTCTTGGCATCATATTTCGCCATCATGTCAACGTGGGCATCCGAGCAGGCAAGCATCAGAATGGATTGATATTCCTTCGGCAGAGCAGCGAATTTCTTGGCATCGACGTAGGCAGACAACTGCGGACCGCCTTCCCACCAGCCGGGGTAATAGTAAAACTTGGCGACCTTGTTGAAGCCCAGTTTCTGGTCATCGTATGGTCCAACCCATTCGGCGGCGTCGATCGTGCCCTTTTCCAGCGACGGATAAATGTCGCCACCGGGGATCTGTTGCGGAACCACGCCCAGCTTAGATAGGACGGCCCCGGCATAGCCACCGATGCGCATCTTCAGACCTTTCAAATCCGCAACCGTTTTGATTTCCTTGTTGAACCAGCCGCCCATCTGTACGCCGGTATTGCCGCAGGGGATTGGAATGATGTTCGATTTGCCGAACAATTCGCCCATCAGCTTCGAACCGTTGCCATGACGGAACCAGGCGTCAAGCTGGCGGTTGGTCATGCCGAATGGAATGGCGCAATCGAAGGCGTAGGACGGATCCTTGCCAAAGAAATAGTAGGATGCCGTATGCCCCATTTCTACGGTACCGTCCTTGACGGCATCGAATACGGCAGGACCCGGAACGATTTCACCGCCGGCGAACACCTGAATCTGGAACTTCCCACCGGTTGCTTCCGATACGTTCTTGGCCATGGTTTCAGCCGCGCCGTAAATGGTGTCAAGGCTCTTCGGGAAGCTTGAGGCCAAGCGCCATTTGATGGTCGGGGCATTCTGGGCGATCGCGGGCATCGCAACGGCACCCGCCGCCAGACCGACTCCAGCTTTTTTTAAAAAGGAACGTCTTTCCATGATTTGTCTTCTCCTTGTGATTTAACTACGGATAGCCTGCTGGTACGACACTTTGAAAACGTTTGTTGCAACACTAAGCAAATGCCGATGTCTAGCGCACCGAAGGTCAACAACTGGCCCGCTCTATCATTTCAATTGCTCACCGGCGCGGCTACATATTAATCAATAGCCAACGCATTGCATGTAAAAATGCAGCGTTGATATTAACCATTGACTCGATTCAATGCAAAATTGGTGGGACCAATTTAGTTTTCCGAGACTGGCTAAGGTAATGTGGTGCCGTGGTCGGAACGGGCGGCGCCCACGGTATCAGTTTGCCTACTGCGTGCACGTGGCTTGTTTACAGTTGAATTATGGAGACAAAATGTACAAACGAATCATGGTAGCCATTGATGAAAGCTTCATGGCGAGCCCGGTACTACAAACGGCGATTGAGATGGCAAATTCCAGTGGAGCTCAGCTGGCGATTTGCCACGCTGTGGATGAAACGATTTTTGCGAACCGCCAATTGGAAATGATGCTGCCGAACAGCGTTGGCAAGGCAGAATACAAAATGCGTCTAGGCGCTGAGGGTTTCCTCGGCAAAGCTGCAGAGTCCGCGCGAGCTGTTGGCGTCGAAGTTGAAATCAAACTGGTCGAATCGGAAGTCAAACACGTTTCTGATATGCTGGTCGAGGCGGCGGCAGAATGGCAGGCTGATCTGTTGGTCGTCGGCACACATGGGCACCGGGGGATGGAGCGCTTCTTCGTCGGTAGTGTCGCCGAGCGGCTGGTGCGTAAGGCTGAAACTTCGCTGTTGCTCGTGCGTAGCACCTAATTGTTCAGTGGGCGAAGGCGCCGGTTTCAACTCGGTAGGTCGGAACGGTCCAAGGAAATGGTTCGACGAAATGGTATGAAGAAATCCCGGTGGCTGCCTGAGATTGGTTCGGTTGTAACGTACATCGGCCGTGCCAGCAAACTGGCACGCGGCGCTTTCAACGTTCGTGTTGTGGCGGAAACCAGTGCGGATCGTATGGTGGTGGAAGCCATTGGGCGTAGCGGCTCACCGGTGAGATTTACGGTCAAGCGTGAAAATCTCGCTCCGCTTCAGCCCGGCTTGTTCGATTAGGCATTCCAGGGAAATACGGGAAGGCGCAAAGTCTGTCTGTCCAGCAAAGCTGTGAGCGCCACTCAGGGCTGAGTTGTTTCCCCTGGGTTATCAGAAGCACCGAGTTCTTCCGTGGGCATGGCCATTGTGGTGACAAAGTTGCGCTTGGCCGCGGGCTTCAGTTGTTTGATCCGGTACTCCGCCTTCAATGCACTGGAGCGATCGGGGTATTCCACGCTGACGAGCAGTCGGGTCGGCGGATGAGCGCGCGTGTACCGGGCGCCTTTCCCGCTGGCATGCGCAGCGTAGCGTGCCGCAACATCGGTCGCTATGCCGGTGTAAATGCTGCCGTCGATGCATTCGATCATATAAAGGAACCACTGGCCATGCTGTAGCGCCCTGGTATTTTCGATGCTTGATGAGTGATCCGGCATTCTCTGATGGCGCAAGGGCTCAGGCTGGCTTTTCCAGCTCGCCACCCAGCGCTTCAAGCAGGTCGTCCAGTAGACGCGCAAGCTCGCCGGTCATCAACGTGAAATCCAGATCAAAACGTTCTTCTTCGTTTGCGGCCTGACTGTCGGCTTCTTCCTTGAGAATATCGAGGAAGCCGAGGCGCTTGATCTGCAATTTTTCGTCCAGCAAGAAGGAAATGCGCTCACCCCAGGTCAGCGCCAGTCGCGTAACGACCTTGCCGGTGGCGATATGCTGACGGATCTCCTCGCCGTCCAGGGTGTGCTTTACATAGCGCACCGCAGCGTTTTCGGCCGAGCGCAGTTCGAGATCCTGATCGAGCGTAAATCCACCCGGCGCTTGACCGTCGGCGACCCAGCCAGTCATCGCGGCCGATGGCGATTGTGTGACCTTGAGTAGCCTGGCCGGCAGGCCATCGACCGATTTGTGCAGATGCTCCAGAAACTCGTCGGCTTTGGCCGGTGCCGCGGCGTCGATGACCAGCCAGCCGTTGAGCGGATCGATCCAGCCAAACGTGCTTCGGCGGCGAATGAAGGCACGCGGTAGCAGTTCGCTGGTCATCGCTTCGCGGAGTTCGCGCATTTCCTTGCGGCCGATGCGGCGGCCTTCATGTTCCTCAATCGCTTTAGCATGCTCATCGGCAAACTGCCTGACCACTGCGGCGGGCAACAGTTTCTGCTCGACGCCGAGGGCCAGCAACCACTGGCGATTGACGGTATGGACCAGTGTGCCTTTGCCACCGGGCGATATCCAGCCGATGCTTTGCGCGTCAGTTGCATTGCAGGGCTGCAATGTCAGGGTGGAAAGCTGTTCTTCAAGTTGGGTAACGCTGATTGCCCAGTTCTTGGGCATTCGGTAGAGCTGGAGATTTCTGAACCACATGGGAGAGACTCGAAAAACCAGGAATTATAGGGCTGAATGCGGCAGTGAATGACTCGATTCCATCTATTTGTGCATCTGATTTTCTGTGAATGTTGAACGAGGCCTGCGGTGTGGTTCATAATGCGCGTATGAATGATCCAGAACCGATTGATCCGCGTCGCCGGATTCGCGAGCTTACCGCCATCCCCGAGCGGGATCGCACCGACGAACAATGGGATGAGCTTAACGAGCTTGAGATCCGCACGGCACCAGGAAACCGCGAGTCAGACCGGAATCAGGATCGGCAGTTGGGGAAGCGGCCGGGTTCTCCGATGCCGGTGCGACGCCCCGATCGCAATCAGGGTGTCAATAGCAATGGTCCGAGGCCGGATTCACGGCCGCAAGAGGGACGGTCCGATAGTCGCCCTTCCAAACGGCAGCATCGGCGATCCAAGCGTCCGGTCGGTACGCCCGGTAACAGCTGACGGCCGATTTTTCCGAAGTGCCAAGAAAGCAGATGCTTGGAATTACTCTGGTTCCTTGTGTCTGTTAGCGCACCGGGTCCATCCATTCCATTTTGTACAAGCAATGACGGCATCAAAAAAAGGCCGGTTAGCGTCGTTACGCTAACCGGCCTTGATAGAAACCGTTACGGGATTGATGCGGGGTTACACCGGACACCAGTCCCCTTCAGCAATCGGTCAGAATTCGTGCCGGCCGGATCCGCTCAATACGAGTTCGGTGGCGCGCCGCTGAGCTTCGATAAAGGCAGCTTCTGCGACCATTTGCTGGTAATCGTCATTGCTCGCAATGACATATGATGATCTGTTGATGCTGGCGGCCTGCCCGGCTGCCCCAAAGTTTACGGTTCTGTTTTCTGCTTCGGTATGGGTGCTCATCTTGTTTGTTCTCCTAAGGTATGGGGTTATTGGGCAAATTATTGATGGCTGGAAGAAGTGCCAGAACCCTTAAGGGGCATCCGCCTTTCGCCATTACTGTTTATGCAATATATTTCCCATACCGAGACATGGGAATACCCGTTTCCCCATATTTTTCGATCAGACAAGCAAAATTTCTGAATGCTGCTGGCGCGTGGCAACGTGATTCAAGGCTGGATCAGGCCGGTACGCATGGCGTATTTGGTCAGTTCAACCACGTTGTGCACCTCGAGTTTTCGCATCAGATTACGGCGGTGAACGTCGACCGTACCTGGAGAAATACTCAATTTGACAGCAATTTCCGGCGCGCTCTTGCCCTCGGCAAGCAGGGTCGCAACTTGCAATTCGCGCCGTGACAATGTGGGCCTGTCAGGCTTCTTTAGCTGTGATTTATGTTCCTGAAGGTTGATAGCCACCAGTGAGTTGACTGCGGAGCAAAGGTAGATGTGCCCTTCGGCAACCCTGCGAATTCCTTCTTTCAACTCGGTGCCCGCCGCAGATTTGACGATGTACCCCAAAGCACCGACGTCGAGCATCTGCTGTACGATGCGCCGGTCGAGGTAGGTTGACAAGGCCAGTACCTTGATTCCAGGGTGTTTGGCGAGCAGACGTCGTGTCGTTTCGATACCCGACTGTCCCGGCATTGCGACATCCATGACGACTACGTCAGGCGCCAGCTTATCCGTAAGTCTCAATGCCGTTTCTCCGTCACCGGCTTCGGCGAGAACCTGAATGCGGTTGTCCTGTTCCAGCACAACGCGCAATGCTTCACGGACCATCGTATGGTCATCGACGAGAATTATCTTGATCTTCATGGACGATGTTCCTTGGCGCTGATGGAAATCGGGATGGTCAGAGTGATCGTGGTGCCATTTCCAGGGCTGCTGTCGATTTCCATTTCGCCTCCAATATTGACTACGCGTTCATTGATCGAACTCAGGCCAAAACCATTTTGTGCGTTCTTGTCATCCGACGAAGGGCCAGGGTCGAAGCCGCGGCCATTGTCGCTCACCGCCAGCGTCAGTCGGCTTTCATTGCATAGAAATGACAGGCTGGCCTCGCTGGTCTCGGCATGCCTGGCGACATTGATCAGGAGTTCGCGGGCAGAGCGGAAGAGCATGGCCTGGACCTCATCGACAATGGGCTTGAGTTCACCCTCGGAGTCGAGGTGCACCGTCAGCTGGTATCTGCGTTCCATTTCCTCGGCAAGCCATTCGAATGCCGACCTGAGGCCAAGCGTGTGCAGTATTGGCGGGCTCAGGTTCAGGGTGATCGTGCGCACAGCCTGGTCGGCCTGGTCCACGAGTTCGACCAGATTGTTAACTGTCGGTTGCGGCAATCCTGTGGCAAGCGAGGTCAGTTTTATCTTGATAATCGCCAACAACTGGCCAAGATTGTCATGCAGCTCCTGCGCCAGCATGCGCCGCTCGCGTTCTTCGCTCATCATCAGTTGCGCCGCAACCGCGCGTAACTGCTTGGTTCGATCGTTTACTTTGGCCTCGAGGTTCACTTTCGTTTCGAGCATCTGCTCTTCGGCATGCTTGCGTTCGGTAATGTCTGCAAACAGCGCGACGTAATTCCTGTTCCTGCCGTGTCGGTCGCGCAAGGCGCTGATCGACAGCAACTCGGCATACACCCCCCCGTTCTTGCGCCGGTTCCAGATTTCGCCGTACCAGCGGCCTTTCTCGATCAGGTCGCGCCATAGTGCAGCATAGAACGCCTTTTCATGGCGGCCCGAACTGAGCAGGCGTGGATTCTGGCCGACAACCTCATTTCGGCTGTAGCCGGTAATGCGGCTGAACGACTCATTGACGTCGACGATCATGCCGTCCGCCGCCGTGATCATGATGCCTTCGCGGGCATGCGTGAACACCCCGGCGGCCAGCTTGAGCTGTTCTTCATTGCACTTGTGCAGGTCGATGTCAGTGAGAGCGACGTGAAGTAAGCGCGGTTGATCGCTTTTCGCTACAGCAGTGGCTTCCAGACGTACCCAGGATGGCGTTCCGCCATTCCTCGCCAGTCGCAGCTCGCAGGCCTGCGTTTCGCAGGACTCGAGCAGTCGGTTATGGATGCGCTTATAGTCCTCCCGGTCGTCCCTGAAGATGAATCCGGACAGCTTCTGCCCGACCAGCGTTTCGGGTGTTTGATCAAGCAATCGGGCGGCGGCAAGGTTGGCCTCAATGATCAGGCCCTGCGCGTCCAGGAGGCAGTAGCCCATCGGCGCAAGATCAAAAAGTTGGCGATAGTGCGCCAGCGGCAGAGTTTCGTTCGACCGCTGCTCATGAGCCTGCTGTGGTGCTTGATCAGCGTCCGGGGGGGCTTCGGTATCGGAGGGGAGTTTGCAGGGGATCATGGCTTCTCACTGACAGGCAAGGCCGGGTGGTACGAGGCCAGGTTGGCCATCGCATGGATTCATATTGTCTTCTCGGAGGAGAGCCAGAGGCATCGGCCTTTGCTTTCTTCCTGAATTGCGGCGAGCTGTTGCAGATGCCGGGAGCGCTCCTCCTCGCTGGCGCGTAGAATCAATAACGCCTTGCGGGAGCCGCTTGTTTGGATGTCCTCTGCGCTATTGACGCGTACTTCGTCGTTGCTGGCGAGTTCCATCATCAGGCTTTCCTGACCACGTGTCATCGCAAGATAGACTTCGGCAAGAATCTCGGCGTCGAGCAGGGCGCCATGCAGGGTGCGGTTCGAGTTGTCTACGCCGTAGCGCTCACATAGTGCATTCAGGTTGTTCTTCTTGCCGGGATGCAAATCCTTGGCCATACGCAGGGTGTCGTTTACCTCGGGGCAAACGGTATCGATCGGTGCCATATCGAGCAGGGCGAGTTCGGAATTCAGAAAGCCGAGATCGAATGTCGCATTGTGGATAATCAGCTCGGCGCCGCGTACAAAGTCGATAAATTCGACGGCGATATCGGCAAAGCGGGGTTTGTCCTGAAGGAATTCGAGGCTGATGCCGTGCACCGCAAGCGCTCCCGCGTCGATGTCGCGCTCCGGGTTGAGGTAACGGTGAAAGTGATGGTTGGTCAGTCGCCGGTTACGCATTTCAACACAACCAATTTCAATAATTCGATGTCCGAGTTTGTGCTCAAGTCCGGTCGTTTCGGTATCGAGGAATATCTGGCGCATGCTTGGATTGTCCGGTCAAGTTCTATGTTGTGGAAGGCGGCTCAACAGTCTAATACTATGGCTCTCCGCGCTTGGTCAGCAACTCGTCGATTCCGCGATTGGCGAGCGCGTCGGCGCGTTCGTTGCCAGGATGTCCGGCATGCCCTTTGACCCAAAGCCATTTGATTTCATGTTGTTTGGTGAGGCCGTCGAGTTCCTGCCAGAGGTCATCGTTTTTTACCGGCTTTTTGTCGGATGTGCGCCAGCCGTTGCGTTTCCAGTTGTGAATCCACTGACTGATGCCTTTTTGCACGTATTGCGAGTCGGTGTGAACATGAACTGCGGCCGGGCGCTTGAGGGCCTCGAGTGCGCGGATTACGGCGGTCAGTTCCATGCGGTTGTTGGTCGTGTCCGGTTCGCCGCCCCACAGCTCCTTCTCGATGTCACCCGTCTGCAGGAGAACGCCCCAGCCGCCTGGCCCCGGGTTGCCACGACAGCCGCCATCAGCGTAGATATTGACGATGACTTCATTGGCCACTTTGTTCGAACTCCTTCTGGGTAACGGCAGTGAGAACCTTGCCAGGTACCTTTTTCCGGTTCCACGGCGGCATGATGAGACGCATGCCATGTACGCGTTTGACGGCGCGCAAGAGGTAAGCGCCGCCAGCAAAACTCCACCAGCGGTCACCGGCGGCTTCCATGAAGTGCCAGCGTTTAAGCCAGTGCTCCTGATTGCAGGGTGGAGCGTAACATCCGAAATTTCCTCGATCGACCTCGAAACTGAGAAGTTGCAACCAGTCCTTGAGACGTTGAACCGAAATGTAATTGCCACTGACCGGGAATTCGTTCCGGCGGCTTTGCAGGCGTCGACGCAACCCCCATAGCGAATGTGGGTTGAATCCCGTAACGATCAGTTGACCATCCGGAATCAGCACCCGTTCGACTTCCCGCAGAACCTGATGCGGATCACCGTGAAATTCGAGGATGTGCGGCATCACGACAAGATCGATGCT
>NZ_FLQY01000405.1 GCF_900089945.1 Candidatus Propionivibrio aalborgensis
CTGTTCCGAATAGCCGGCAACGCCGACAAAATAGAGATTGATCCGGTCCGGCTGACTCCGGTCGAGCGATGCCAGCGCGTGCTCAAGGATTCGCGGCTGGCTGTAAAACGCACGTTCTTCCAGCAGCGCGTTTTGCTGGGCGTGCTCGCGGGCCGCTGATTCCGCGTCGAAGGGCACAGCCCAGATTGTTCGGTATCCCCGCCAGGCCAAGCCACGCGGGGGCCAGATGTGCATAAAGCAGGTACGCGATCAAGCCGACGAGCCGGGAGAAAGACGCCTCGCCATCTTCAATCCTGAGTCGCAGAAAGGCGGCACCGCGCAAGCCCTGTGCGAGGATTCGGACTGGAAAAAGCGATCCAAGGAAATCGGTCATTTTGATTCTCAGGCAGGATTTCACGAATGCCGCCAATCGACCGCATTCGCAGGCACACGCTCTTTTCCGCGAAGTCCGTCGAATCGACTCGTCGTTTCGAAGTATTTTAATGGAATATTTCGTTCGGCGTTGTCGATTTCAGAAGGGCTGAACAACGATCTTGCCTTTTGCCTGCCTTGTTTCGATCAGACGACGCGTCTTGCGCAGATTGGCCGCGTTGCCACGACGATCAGTTGCGCGGCATGTTCTCAGCGCGCCAGTCGGCAAGAGCGCTGATTGTGCTGTCCAGGCCGGATAGAAGCCGGATCCCTGCAATCGGCGCCAGCCCGCAAACGCCGCGACCGCCGACCCATAGTTCGATTGTCATCGGCAGAATCTGACGCAACTGCTGCAGCAGGCCGGGAATCTGGCGCGACCGGAAGGCGATCGAGAACGACAGGGCGACGATGTTGGCCTGGTGGGCGACGGCGGCGTGGCCGATCTCGAGCAGGGGCATTTGCGTGCCGAGCGGAATGCATTCGGCCCCTTCGAGTACGAACAGGCCTTCGGCCATCAACAGGCCGAGCACGTGCTGTTCGTCAGGCACACTGGTCAGCAAGATGCGCGGGCTGCGAACGCCACCGGGCAGGGCGGCGATGGCCTGGCGCAACAGGCGCTTGGTCAGTTCGGTAAACAGGTGTTCCTCGAAAACCTCGAAGCTGCCGTCTTCCCAGGCTTCGCCAACGCGCCGGGTAAGCGGCGCCACAGTGTCCTGGACAAAACTCTGAAAACCTTGGCGTGCCAGTCGCTGCTGCATCGCCTGCTGGTAACCGGCGGCATCATGCTGCTTGATCAGAATCAACAACTGACCGAGATCTTCGCCGTCGATTTCGGCGCCCATCTGACGGCTGGCCGGTCGCCTCGGCGCCAGTTGTGCGAGTTCCTCGGGAGAGGCCGCCATCAGCTTCCCAGGCCGATGCCCTTGATCCATCAGGCGTTTTATAAGGCGCAGTCGTTCGACCTGGGTCTCCGGGTAGAGCCGTTCCCCGTTGCCGTCACGCTCGGGCTCCGGAAAGCCGTAGCGGCGCTCCCACATCCGCAGGACGTCCTTGGAGAGCCCGGTGTCACGCTCGACTGCCGCAATGTTGAAAGCAAGGGTTTTCATGTTTGTCCTGTACAAAAAGGCGTAAAAGGGTTGACAAGCCGGTCTTTGATGTCTATCTTACGAACAAACATCGCTTTTGTCTAGGACAAATACACAAGGAGTTGGACATGAATGCCCCCGAACACTTTTTTCTGGCCGACGTGCAGGCCCTAACCGATTCCCGCAGTCTTGCCATCCAGCAGGTCGGTGTCAGAGGACTGCGCTACCCGCTTCAGGTCGAAACCGCTGAGGGCGAGACGCTGGCCACGGTCGCCACACTGGGGATGACGGTCGGCCTGCCGCCCGAGGTCAAGGGCACGCATATGTCGCGCTTCGTCGAACTGCTCGAGGGGTGCAGCGGTGCCGTGACGCAGGGCGGCCTCTTTCACCTGCTTGATGACATGCTATGCCGACTCGACGCCCAAAGCGGCCGCATCGAGCTGGCTTTCCCCTATTTCATCAGGAAGACGGCACCGGTTTCGGGCGTCACCAGCCTTCTCGACTACGACGCGACGATGATCATTGAGCAACGTGAAGGCGGGCGTGCCAGCTTGACGCTACGTGTCGTCGCGCCGGTGACCAGCCTTTGCCCATGTTCGAAAGGCATTTCCGACTACGGCGCCCACAACCAGCGTTCGCACATCACGCTTGAAGCAAAGCTGCGCCGGCCGATGGCGATCGAGGAGCTGGTTCGCCTGGCCGAGGAAGAGGCGTCGTGCGAAGTCTTCGGCCTTCTCAAGCGGCCGGACGAGAAATGGGTTACCGAGCGCGCCTACGACAACCCGAAATTCGTCGAGGACCTGGTGCGCGACATCGCGTTGCGTCTTATGGAGGAGCCGCGCATCGCCGAATGGAAGGTCGCATCCGAGAATTTCGAGTCCATTCACAACCATTCGGCCTATGCCGAGCTGTTCGGTGTCAATCCGTAAACCGGCCAACGAGGGGAGATAACCATGCACAAACAACGAATCGCGGTCGTCGGCTCAGGCATTTCAGGTCTGGCCAGCGCCTGGCTGTTGAGCCGAGAGCATCAAGTGACGCTCTTCGAAGCCGGCGCCCGGCTCGGCGGCCATACCAACACTGTCGACGTCACGCTGGAAGGCAAGACGCATCCGGTGGATACCGGCTTCCTGGTCTTCAATGAAAGGACCTATCCCAACCTGATCGCGATGTTCGAGCATTTGGGCGTCGCCAGCGTCGAGACCGAGATGTCCTTTGCCGTAAGTCTCGAGAACCCGGACCTCGAATGGGCCGGCAGCGATTTGTTCACGGTATTCGGCCAGAAGCGCAACCTGCTGCGCCCGAGTTTCTGGTCCATGCTTTCCGATATCCTGCGTTTCAATCGCGAGAGTACGGCCTGGCTGGCGACGCATCCCGACAACGCGCGCAGCCTTCAGGATTTCCTCGATGAGGGTGGTTATTCGAGCGCTTTTGCCGACTGGTATCTGCTGCCGATGGCCGCCGCGATCTGGTCCTGCCCGACCGGCCAGATGCGCGAGATGCCCCTCGCCACCTTCATCCGCTTTTGCCGGAACCACGGTCTGCTGCAAATCTTTGACCGCCCGATGTGGCGCACGGTGAAGGGCGGCGGGCGCGAGTACGTGCAGAAGATTGCCGCCCGCCTTGACGATATCCGCCTGGCGTGCCCGGTGACGGCAGTGACCCGTCAAGCGGAAGGGCTGCAGGTCGTCCATGCCCGCGGCACCGAACAATTCGACCAGGTCGTGCTGGCCTGCCACAGCGACCAATCGCTGGGCATTCTGGGCACGACGGCGACCGACGCGCAGCGCGAGGTGCTCTCCGCGATCCGTTACCAGCCGAACCGTGCCGTTCTTCATACCGATCCGGCCCTGCTGCCCCGCGACAGGAAGCTGTGGTCGGCATGGAATTACTTTTCTGGGCCTGCGGACAAATCCGGCGCACCGGGCGTCGATGCCAATGAGCAGCCGGTCGGCGTTTCCTATCTGATCAACACGCTGCAACCTTTGCCCTTCAAGACGCCGGTGGTGGTGACGCTGAATCCGCCACGCGAGCCCGACCCGGCCAAGGTCATCGCCTCATTCGAGTATGCCCACCCGATTTTCGACGGCCCGGCCATCGCTGCCCAGCACAAGCTTGCGCAGATTCAAGGCAAGAACGGCATCTGGCTGGCCGGCGCCTGGGGCAGCTACGGCTTCCACGAGGACGGCCTGAAGTCGGCGCTGCGCGTGGTCAACGGCCTCGGGGTTCAGGCACCCTGGCAAGTCAGCGTCGCCGAAAAACAGCGCGCAACGGAAAGCGCCTGAGGTGGCCATGAACGACCGTCCGCAATTGTTCCTCGGCCATGTCATGCACCGGCGCCTGCGGCCGGTGGTCAATGCGTTCGTCTATCCGGTGTTCTTCGTCCGGCTGCCGGTGCGTGATCTGGCATCGGCAAACTGCGGCATTTTCGGCGTCGACCGCGCCAACATCCTGAGCTTCCGGCAAGGCGATCATGGCGCTCGCGACGGCAGCCCATTGTTGCCGTGGATCGAGGCGATGCTCAAGGATCGTGGGCTATCTGCCGATGGCGAAATAGTCCTGCAGACCTTCCCGCGTGTTTTTGGGATCGTCTTCAATCCGGTGAGCTTCTGGTATTGCCATGAGCGTGGCGGGGCGCTGATCGCCATCCTGGCCGAGGTCAACAACACTTTCGGCGGCACCCACAGCTACCTGCTGCACGGCAAGGGCAAGCCACTGGTCGACGGCGAAGAATTGATCGCCGAAAAGGTTTTCCATGTTTCGCCGTTCAACGAAATCGAAGGCGGCTATCGCTTCCGCTTCCATCTCCGGCGCAGCGTGCCTTTGGCGCGAATCGACTACGACGATGCTGACGGCGAACTGCTGCTTACCTCGATATCAGGTAAGGCGCGGGGCTGGGGGACGGCAGCCCTGGCCGGCGCCCTGTTGCGCATGCCGTTGCTGACCGCCGGCGTGATTGTCCGCATCCACTGGCAAGCCCTGAAGCTTTGGCTGAAAGGGGTGCCGTTTCGCGGCGTCCGCGTTCCTCCTGCACCTATCTCTCCACCTCTCCGGGAATCAACAAAATGAACACTTTGAACACCTCGATGATCTTCCGCGGCAGTGAAAGTCTGGCCCGCGACACCCGTCTGGTCTGTGGTCTGCTCGAAAAACTGCAGGGCGGTCTGCTCGAAATGCGCCTGCCCGACGGTTCCAGCGCCCTGTTCGGCGATGGTGAGCATGGGGTGGTGATGCACGTCCGCGATGAATCCGTGTTCAGCATGGTGCTTGCCCGCGGCGACATCGGCCTGGCCGAGTCCTACCTCGATGGTCACTGGGATTCGCCCGACATCACCGGACTGCTGACCCTGCTGGCGCGCAACCGTGACGTGCTAAAGCGGGCCGTGTACGGTTCGTGGCACGAGCTGCTGGCGGCACGTGTGCGCCACTGGCTCAATCGCAACAGCCGAATCGGGAGCAAGCGCAACATCATGGCCCACTACGATCTGGGCAATGATTTCTACCGGCTGTGGCTGGATCCGAGCATGAGCTACTCGGCCGCGATCTACCGCGCGGGCGACGATGGATCCCTGGAAGCCGCCCAGCATGCCAAGTACAGGCGCATTCTCAGTCGCCTGAAGGCCCGGCCCGGCCAGCATGTGCTGGAAATTGGCTGCGGCTGGGGCGGCTTCGCCGAAATGGCGGTAGCCGCCGGCCTGCAGGTGACCGGGATAACGCTGTCACCGGCCCAGCTCGCCTGGGCACAGAAGCTAGTGCCGGCGGCCGATCTGCGCCTGCAGGATTATCGCGACAACCACCAGACCTACGATCACGTCGTTTCCATTGAAATGTTCGAGGCGGTTGGCGAGCGCTTCTGGCCGGGCTATTTCAAGTCTGTGGCCAGAGCGCTGAAGCCAGGCGGCAAGGCGGTCATCCAGAGCATTACCATTCGCGACGACCTGTTCGCCAGTTACCGCAAGGGGACCGACTTCATCCAGCAGCACGTTTTCCCCGGCGGCATGCTGCCATCGCGCCAGGCTTTTCGCGCCGCCGCCGCCCGCCAAGGCCTGGTCGTCCACGGCGAGTACGCCTTCGGGATCGACTACGCCCGGACGCTGGCCGAGTGGCGCCATGCTTTCGAGCTCAAGTGGCCGCAAATTGCCGCACTCGGTTTTGACGAGCGCTTTCGCCGCCTGTGGCGCATGTACCTGTGCTATTGCGAGGCCGGCTTTCTGGCCGGGAATATCGATGTCGTCCAGTTCGAGCTTTCGCACCGTCATGGCTGAGCGGCCAATTCAGTTGGACAGTATCCAGCGTCAACCGGGAACATTGGTCCGAAAAGGCCCTTCGTCCGGTCTTCGCCGGCGCCTGCTGCTGGCGCTGATAGCCGCGCCGCTGTCGGCGTTTGCTGTTGGCGAAACAGCTGGGCAGCGGGGCGAGCTCAGGCGTTGGGGCAGTGGCGAATTTCGCCGCTTCGGCTTTCTCGTTTATGAAGCGACGCTCTGGGCGGCCGACGACCCCGTTCGCCCGCCTCTGGCCCTGAAACTCACCTATCGCCGCAATATCGACGGTGAGCTTATCGCCGAGGCCAGCATCAAGGAAATCCGCAAGCTGGGGATGGCCGACAAGGCGACGCTGAATCGCTGGGGCGAGCTGATGACGGGGTTGTTTCCCGATGTCAAGCCCGGTGACAGTATCGTCGGGCACTACCTGCCGGAGGGTGCCCGCTTTACCTTCAACGAGCAACCGCTTGGCAGCATCGACGATCCCGCCTTCGCGCGCGCCTTTTTCGCCATCTGGCTTGATCCGAATACGAGCGAACCGGATTTGCGTGCCGCGCTACTGACGCGGCCAACCGCGGGTTGAGAACGCGATGACCGGCAATCCTGTTTTCGCCTACGGCCTGCTTGGCCTGCCGCTGGCCTTTGCGGCTCTGCCGATCTATGTGCATGTGCCGCGCTACTACGCTGAAGCTGCGGATCTGCCGCTGGCGATGCTCGGCGCGATCCTGCTCGGCACCCGATTGCTCGATGCCGGCATCGACCCCTGGCTGGGCTGGCTGGCCGACCGCGTCTCGCGGCGGCGGATGCTGGCACTGTCCCTGCTGCCCTTCGCCCTTGGCTTCGTCGCGCTGCTCAATCCGCCGGTCGAGCACGCCGGTGTGTGGCTGCTCGCTTCCTTGACGCTGACCTATCTCGGATTTTCCGCTGCCACCGTCGCCTACCAGGCCTGGGGCGCGGATATTGGCACCAATTCCATTCTGCGCACCCGGCTAACCGCTGCCCGTGAGGGTTTCGGTCTGCTCGGCGTGGTCCTCGCCGCAGCGCTCCCGACGGTGCTGGCCACCGATCTGGACCGGGGCATCGAGCGCCTGAGCTGGATTCTGCCACCGCTTGTGCTGATCGCCGCCGCCACCACCTTCTCTCGTGTCGCCGCTGGCCCAGTCGTGGCAGCCACCCGGGTCCCGCTGCTGCCCAGCCTGCGCAGGGTGTTCGCCGACATCGCTTTCCGCCGTCTGCTGCTGGTTTTCGTCGCCAACGGCATCGCCGCCGCCCTGCCGGCAACATTGTTCCTGTTCTTTGTCGCCGATGTCCTGCAATTGGAGAAGGTCAGTGGGTTGCTGCTGGCGCTGTATTTCGTTGCCGGCGCGGCGTCACTGCCGCTGTGGGTGCGCCTTTCGGCCCGCTATGGACGGGTGCTGGCCTGGCTGGGCGCCATAGGCCTGTCGATCATTTCTTTTGCCGGCGCCAGCCAGCTTGGCAGCGGTGACCTGTGGCCTTTCGCGGCAATCTGCATCGCCTCCGGGCTGGCGCTGGGCGCTGATCTGGCCCTTCCGGTGGCCATCGCCGCCGACCTCGGCGAACGCCAGGGGCAGGCCGGCGCCTATTTCGGCGTCTGGAACCTGGTCGCCAAACTCAACCTGGCCCTGGCGGCCGGGCTTTCATTGCCGCTACTCGGGCTGCTCGGCTACGTACCGGGCAGCGGCAACGGCCTGACGGCACTGACTCTGGCCTATGCCTTGTTGCCGCTGGCTTTCAAGGCGCTCGCCGGATGCCTGTTGTGGCGTTGGCGTCATACTCTGGAGATCGAATCATGAAACTCATGCTTGCTGCTGCATTCTCACTCGGCCTGGCCGGCTGTGCCGCCACCGGTGTCGAGCACTATCGCGCCGAACAGCCGGTTCTCAATCTGAAGACCTACCTGAACGGCACGCTCGACGGCTGGGGCATGTTCCAGGGACGTTCCGGTGAAGTCAAGAAGCGCTTTCACGTGGTTATCGACGCCAAATGGGATGGCGATACCGGCGTTCTCGACGAGAATTTCAAATGGTCTGACGGAACCACATCGCGCCGCGTCTGGACCCTGACCCGACAGCGGGATGGAAGTTTTCGCGGCACCGCCGACGACGTGGTTGGGGAGGCGATTGGCGAAGTCGCCGGCAATGCCTTGCGCTGGCGATACGTGCTGGCACTGCCGGTTGACGGCAAGATATACAACGTCGATTTCGACGACTGGATGTTCCTGATGGACGACAAGGTGATGATGAACCGCTCCTGGATGTCGAAATGGGGCTTCAACCTCGGTGAAGTCACGCTGACTTTTGTCAAAAGATGAACCCGAAGATCACCGACTGGAACGACAAGCGCGTCTGGCTGGTTGGTGCCTCGACCGGTATCGGCGCCGCAGTCGCGCGCGAACTGGCCGGTCGCGGAGCCAAGTTGGCCTTGTCGTCCCGCAAGGCCGACAAGCTCGCGGCACTGGGTATCGCCAATGCCCTGCTGCTGCCCTGCGATGCGACCGACCCGACCAGTCTGGCTACGGCCCGCAGGAACCTGCTTGAAGCCTGGGGCGCTGTCGATCTTGTCGTCTATCTGGCCGGCGACTACGTGCCGATGCGCGCCGATCAATTCGACCTGGCCATTGCCGAGCGCGTTGTCGCGGTCAATTTCACCGGTGCCATGCGCCTGGCTGCGGCTATCCTGCCCGACCTCCGGCCGGGCGGCGGCATCGCCTTCGTCGCCAGCGTCGCTGGCTATCGCGGCCTGCCCAAGGCGTTGTGCTACGGGCCGGGCAAAGCGGCACTGATACACTTTGCCGAGGTACTGCATCTGGACCTGGCGCCGAAAGGCATCGGCGTCTGGGTGATCAACCCAGGTTTCGTCGCAACACCGCTCACAGCGCAGAATGATTTCAGTATGCCGGCGCTGCTGACTCCGGAACAGGCGGCAAAGGCCATGGTCGACGGCTTTGGATCGGCCAATTTCGAGATTCACTTTCCCAAACGCTTTACCCGCATCATGAAGCTGCTGGCGCATTTGCCTTACCGCTGGTATTTCCCCCTGATCCGTCGCCTTACCGAAGGCTGAGATGAACCTCGACCCACTGATCCGCTTTTACGACGAATTCACTCCGGAGAGCGTCGCCCGCTTCGGCGAGTTCTACAGCGCCGACGCCTACTTCAAAGACCCATTCAACGAAGTTCGCGGCATTGACGCCATCCAGCGCATTTTTGGTCACATGTTCAGCCAGGTAACCGAACCGCGTTTCGTCGTTACCGAAAAGGTCGTGGACGACAATGGCGCCCTGCTGGTCTGGGAGTTCTGTTTCCGGATGAAATTGTGGGGCAAAGGTGAGTCCCACGTGATGCATGGCGCTTCACACCTGAAGTTCGATGCCGAGGGCAAGGTCTGTTATCACCGGGATTACTGGGATACCGCCGAAGAGCTCTACATGAAGCTGCCGATAATGGGTAGCGTCCTGCGCTGTTTCAGAAAAGCTCTGTCAGCGTGATTTTCCAGCGGCAAGATGCTGCCTGCTAATCTAGGCTTCGCGCTTCAGCGCGGTTTCCACCAGCCTTACCCAATAGCTGATGCCGTACGG
This sequence comes from Candidatus Propionivibrio aalborgensis, assembly GCF_900089945.1. Classification (GTDB taxonomy): domain Bacteria; phylum Pseudomonadota; class Gammaproteobacteria; order Burkholderiales; family Rhodocyclaceae; genus Propionivibrio; species Propionivibrio aalborgensis. Next base: position 9,357 of record NZ_FLQY01000405.1, read on the forward strand.
AATGAGTTCGTTGTTGAAATCGTAGTGCGGGTTGTGCAGGGTACAACCCCCCACACCGGGGCCATTGCCCAACCAGACGTAGCAACCGGGTTTCTCCTGCAGCATGTAGGCGAAGTCCTCCGCGCCCATTGAGGGCAATTCATTCTTGCGCACCTTGTCCGTACCGAGCAGCGCTTCAGCCACCCGGCAGCAGAGCGCGGCTTCTGGAACGGTGTTCACCGTCGGCGGATAGCGGTGGTCGAATACGGCCTTGATCTGTGCGCCGAAAGCACTGGCGATGCCGCTGCACAGCCGTTCGATTGCCTTCTCGACCAGCTCCTGAACTTCGGGCTTGAAGCTGCGGATCGTGCCGCGCAGAACCGCATCGTCCGGGATGATGTTCAGCGCTTCTCCACCGTGAATCTGCGTCACGCTAACGACCGCCGATTCGCAGGGGTGCAGGTTGCGAGCCACGACAGTCTGCAAAGCGAGCACTAACTGACTGGCAACGACCAGTGTATCAACGCCCTGATTCGGCATCGCCGCATGGCAACCGTGACCGCTGACTGAAATCTCGAACGCGCTGGTGCCGGCCATCACCGCTCCGGGCATCACGGCCATTTCGCCAACCGGAATGCCCGGCCAGTTGTGCAGACCGAAGACGGCATCCATCGGAAACATCTTGAACAATCCGTCTTCGATCATCACCGCCGCGCCGCCTTCCGATTCTTCGGCCGGCTGGAATATGAAATAGACGGTGCCATCAAAATCCAGGCTGTCCCGGTTTTCAGCCAGGTAACGCGCCGCGCCAAGCAGCATGGTGGTGTGCCCGTCATGCCCGCAGGCGTGCATCAGACCTTCATGCCGGGAACGATGCGAGAAGGAATTCTTTTCAAGCAAGGGCAGGGCATCGAGGTCGGCACGCAGACCGATGGCGCGCGTCGAACTGCCCTTGCGCAAAACGCCGACGACCCCGGTTTTGGCCAGCCCGCGATGTACCTCAAGACCGTAGGCGGTGAGTTCGCGCGCAACCAGTTCTGCGGTGCGCGCTTCGTTGAAGGCCAGCTCGGGATGCGCGTGAATATCGTGACGGATGGCGGCGAGATCGGCCAGAAAGCTGATGTCCAGAAGGTTCATGGCTGCTGATCCGGAAATAGGGAAGACCGTTCACGTTAGCCCCGCTTGCCCGTGTAAGCAAGGTTCCGCTATGCTGACGTTCATGCAACTCATTATCATCAGCGGCCTCTCGGGTTCCGGCAAGTCAATCGCTCTCAACATGCTTGAGGATGCGGATTACTATTGCGTCGATAACATGCCTTCGCAATTGTTGCAGCAGCTTGTGGACCAGCTTGCCCAGCAGGGCTACGACAAGGTCGCTGTCGCCATCGACATTCGCGGTGGCAAGAGTATTGCGATGCTGCCACAGCAGCTTGCTTCGCTTCGCGCCAACGAGCTGGATTTGCAGTTTCTTTTCCTCGACGCCAAAACCGAAACCCTGCTCAAACGCTATTCCGAGACGCGCCGTCGACATCCGTTGGCCGACGAACAGCGCACCGTGACCGAAGCCATTGCCGAAGAGCGGGATCGTCTTGAAGGTCTGTCGGAATTGGGCCATCACATCGATACGAGCGATCTGAAACCAAGCGCACTGCGTGAATGGGTTCGTCAGTTCATCTCCACCGAAACGCGACGGGGCTTGACGCTGATCTTTGAATCCTTTGGTTTCAAACACGGCGTTCCGCTCGACGCTGAACTGGTCTTTGACGTTCGCTGCCTGCCGAACCCGCACTACGAGCAGGCCCTGCGTCCGCTCACCGGTCGCGATACCCCGGTGATTACCTTTCTTGAGGCCGAACCCGATGTGTTGAACATGCGCGACGACATCGCGCGCTTCATCGACACCTGGCTGCCTTGCTACATTCGTGACAATCGCAATTACCTGACTGTGGGCATCGGCTGTACGGGCGGCCAGCATCGTTCCGTTTACTTTGCCGAGTGCCTTGGGCGCAAGTTCCGCGATCAGGCGCGCGTCCTGGTCCGTCACCGCGAACTGCCTTCGATTCCGACCGGCAACCCCTGATGCATTGGATGGCGCTGTTCAAGCCGGGTGACTGGCTGGTGATTTCGTTCGGGGTTATTGTCTGCGCTGTTTCCTGGCCGCTGGCATGGCAAAGCGGTGCTGCCGACAAAGCCGTCGTCAAACGTGGTGGCGAAGTCTTCGCCGAGCTTGATCTGTCACGCAATCGCAGTATCGAGGTTCCGGGTCCGTTGGGCATTACGAAAATCTCTGTCGACAAGCGCCGCGTGCGCGTTGTCTCCGACCCGGGGCCCCGTCAATATTGTGTACGCCAGGGCTGGCTGGCGCGTCCTGGTGAAATCGCCATCTGCGCGCCGAATCAGGTCAGCGTACAGGTGCAAGGTGGCAAGGAAGCGTATGACTCGCTCAGTTATTAGGCTGGTCACTTCGCTGGAAGACCACCGCATCGCGCAGCTTGCGGCGGCGGCGATTGGTCTGGCGCTGATCGATGCGGCGATTCCTTTGCCCCTGCCCGGTGTAAAGCCGGGACTGGCCAACATCGTGACACTGATCGTACTGGCACGTTTCGGTTGGGCAACAGCCGCCTGGGTCAGCGGATTGCGAGTTTTCGCGGGGAGTCTGCTGTTGGGGCAATTCATGTCTCCGGGGTTCTTCATGAGCCTGACAGGGTCTTTGTTCAGCCTGATCGTACTGGCTTTTGCTGTTCGCCTGCCGGGGCGTTGGTTCGGGCCGGTCAGCTGGAGCGTTCTTGCCGCCTTCGCACATATCGGGGGGCAACTGCTTCTCGCCCGGCTGTGGCTGATTCCGCATAATGGTTTGTTCTATCTGGTGCCGCTTTTTTCCGCGGCCTCGCTGGCTTTCGGTATCATCAACGGACTGATAGCCGCACGCCTGCTAGAAGAACTTCCGGACACCCAACCCGACGCCCCGAGGTGAAGTAATGCCCAAGACAATCTGCCTTGCCCTTACCGGAGCTTCCGGCATGCCTTACGGCATCCGGCTGCTTGAATGTCTGCTCGAAGCGGGTTGCCACGTACAACTGCTCTATTCGCAAGTCGCCCAAGTCGTCGCCAATCAGGAAATGGCAATTGAACTGCCGTCACGAGCTACGGATGCACAGACCTATTTTCGCGAGCGCTATGCCGCACACCCCGGCAAGCTGGAGGTTTATGGCCGTGAGGAGTGGTTTGCGCCTGTCGCCAGCGGATCGAACCGACCGGACGCCATGGTCATCTGCCCATGCACCATGGGCACGCTGGCGTCGATTGCTCAGGGGCTGGCCAAGCAGCTGATCGAACGTGCTGCGGATGTGGTGCTCAAGGAAGGGCGCAAACTGATACTGGTGCCTCGCGAAACACCTTTCTCGATAATTCATCTGGAAAACATGCTGCGTCTCGCGCGCGCCGGCGCCGTCATCCTGCCTCCCAACCCTGGTTTTTACCACCATCCGCAGGGCGTTGAAGATCTGGTCGATTTCGTTGTCGCCCGAATTCTCGATCAGCTCTCCGTTCCCCATGATCTGATACAGCGCTGGGGAAAGACCGGAAACGAAACATGAGCTGGTTGAATCTCTTCCGCAGGACTGTACCGGAGGGAACATCCAAGCCCACCGGATCGCAACAGCTCGACATTCCGCTGTTCCCTCTCCGTGCCGTCCTGTTTCCCGGCGGCGTTTTGTCGATCAAGGTTTTTGAGCAGCGTTATCTGGATATGGCCGCCGTCTGCATGCGGGAGAAAGTGCCCTTTGGCGTGTGTCTGATCGCTAGCGGCACGGAGGTTGGCAAGCCGGCAATACCGCACAGCATTGGTACACTGGCTCATGTCACGAGCGGCGATATGCCGCAGTTGGGCATATTGATGCTGGAGGTGTCTGGCGGCCAGCGTTTCCGCATCATTTCCCAGACGGCTCAGCCTGACGGTTTGCTGCGCGCCCAGGTCACGTTACTTGACGAACCGGCGCGTCGGGAGGTTCCGCAGGCACAGCAGGGGCTGCTGCCCCTGCTGCAGAAAATCGCTACCGATCTCGGACCTGAAAAAATGCCGCCTCCGCATGCTTTCGATGACGCGGCGTGGGTCGGTTACAGGCTAAGCGAAGCTGTTCCAGTGCAGGCGCTCGCCAAGCAAAAGCTGTTGGAACTTGAAGACCCGGTATCCCGGCTCGAAATTCTCCACACCTACCTTGCGCAACGCAATCTGGTTGCATAGGGGCCGAAACAGGATCAGAAGGTATCCCACGCGAATTTGAGTATAAGCGCACTGACGACCGCCAGAAATACCAGCCTGACGAATCCGCTTCCGCGCCGAAGGGCAAGCTGCGAGCCGATCACTGAACCGAGTACATTGAGAACCGCCATGCACAGCGCAGCCAGGGGAAGGTAAAAACCGTTTGGAACAAAGAAACTGATCGCGGCGAGGTTGGTCGCGACGTTGACCACCTTCGATGCGGCCGAGGCATGCAGGAAATCAAAACCGAAGAAGCGGATGAAAAGAACGATCAGGAAACTCCCCGCCCCGGGTCCGAAAAACCCATCGTAAAAGCCGATCGCTCCACCGACAATCAGCGCGTAGGCCAGTTCGCGGCGACCGGCGTGTTGTGGTCGGTGAATGGAGCCGAAATCCTTGCGCCAGAAGATATAGGCTGCTGAAACGACCAGCAACGCAAGGATCATCGGGCGCAGCAAATCCCGCGGCAGCCAGGCTACCGCCATCGCCCCCAGAAAGGAAAATCCGAAGGCGGCAACGGCGGCCGGCAGCGTGGTTCGCCAGGGCATTCTTACCCTGCAGGAATAGTGCCAGGCGGCGTTCGCAGTACCGAAAACACTGGCAATTTTGTTCGTGCCGAAGAGGGTGGCCGGGAGCTCCTTCGGCAACGCCGTGAACAGTGCGGGAATCTGAATCAGCCCTCCACCGCCAACGATAGAATCGATAAACCCGGCAAACAAAGCGGCACACGAGAGTACGGCAAGCACGGAATAATCGATACTCACGATCTACTTTCCGATACAAAACCGGCCAAATATTTCACCCAGCAGATCGTCGGCGCCAAACTTGCCGGTTATCGAAGCAAGTGCCGCCTGAGCCAGCCGCAATTCCTCGGCAAAGAGTTCGAGTTCTGGCAACCGGGCCAACGCAGTTTCGATGTGCTTCCGGGTGTCTGCCAGTGCGCGCAAATGGCGTTCGCGGGCAATGAACACATCCTCCGCCGGATGCCAACCGGCAATCTTCAGCAACTGCTGGCGCAGCAGTTCAATCCCTTCTCCGTACTTGGCAGAAAGCGATATGGCCAAGCCGCCGGCCTCATCATGGCATTCAGCCTGATGTCCGGCCAGGTCGATCTTGTTGAAAACGGTGATGCGCCGAAGATGCGCAGGAAGCTGGTCAAGAATGACTCTTTCGGCAGTTCCGATACCGCTGCGGGCGTCTGCCAGCAACACCACCACATCCGCGCGCTCGATCTCGCGCCATGTCCGTTCCATGCCGATTTTTTCGATTTCGTCTTCGGTGGCGTGCAGGCCGGCAGTATCAATGATATGCAGTGGAATGCCTTCGATTTGCAGCGTGCTGCGCACGACATCGCGCGTGGTGCCTGCCACCGATGTAACAATCGCCAGATCGTCACCGGCAAGACGATTGAGAAGGCTGGACTTTCCGACATTGGGCTGGCCGGCGAGCACGACATGCAGGCCACTTTGCAGGAGCCGACCCTGGTGAGCGCGGTCGAAAACCCTGGCCAGACTCTGCTGCAAGCGCTCAAGGCGGCCATAGGCGTCAGCCGCTTCGAGAAAATCGACTTCTTCTTCGGGAAAATCAAGCGTTGCCTCAACCAATGCTCGCAGTTCGATCAATTGCTCAAGCAGCACATTGACCTCGTTCGAGAATTCGCCCTGCAGCGAACGAACAGCACTGCGCGCGGCCGTTGTAGTGGCCGCATCGATGAGATCGATTACCGCTTCGGCCTGAGCCAGGTCGAGCTTTCCGTTGTGATAGGCACGGCGGGTAAATTCGCCTGGCTCGGCCAATCGAGCACCTAGATCAAGGCACCGGGCGAGCAGCATCTGCATTACGACGGCACCGCCATGTCCCTGCAACTCGAGGACATCTTCGCCGGTAAAGGAGTACGGGGCGGGGAAGTAGATAAGTAGTCCGCTGTCGATTGAGCTGCCGTCGGCCGCACGAAAATCAACCAGAGTTGCCGTGCGAGCCCGCAACTGTTTACCGCTCAGCGTCCAGGCAAAGTCCAGGAGGCCGCCGCCGGAAATGCGGATAACGCCGATGCCGCCACGGCCGGTAGCCGTAGCGATAGCTGCGATGGTCTCCGGGTACGGGCCGGAATCAGGCCTTGGCGTCGTTGGCGGCTTTTCCGCCACGTTCGATCATCCGGGTGATCTGCCATTGCTGGGCAATTGA